>CAIYNH010000802.1 GCA_903927495.1 uncultured beta proteobacterium | reverse complement strand
TGTGCGCACCGGGCAAAAAGGGTCGTTGCTACTGGCCACGATGAAGCTGCGGTACGGCAGCGGCAGGTACGGCACCGGCGCAAAATCAGCCAGAATACCCCGACGCTCGGGGTCGGCGGGCGCCACCAGCAGCGCACCTTTAATGCGCGCGATGACCTCGGGCGGCAAATGTGTGGTGGCAATGCAGCCCAGGCTGTGCGCCACGATCACCACCGGGTTGGGTTGTTCGAGAATGGTGCGGCTAATGGAGGCCAGCCAGGCGCTGCGCGAAGGCGTGATCCAATCGTCTTGCTGCACCCGAACTGCGCCGGGCAAAGCATCTGCCCACAGGCTTTGCCAGTGACCGGGGCCGGAATCACGCCAGCCGGGAACGATGATGATGCTTGCCATTTTGTAGAAATTTCGCAGTTTTTGTGAGTCAAAGAACAGGTTTAGGCAGATTGTGAAGCGCCATAGTTAAAACTCAAACTACTTATTTTTAGTTTACTTATATCCAAATAGAAATAAAGAAAATTGCCCGTCCTTTTCTTCAAATGACGGAATGCAAAGTTGCGTGCACCGCTCCCCATTCATCGACCGAAAGACGCGCTCCCTCTGATTGAACCAGCTCTGCAATCAGAGTGGGCGACATCAGTTCCTCTAGTGCGGGCGTGCCGAACTCAAGCGCCGCACCACTGCCACCAGCAGGTCAAACTCTTCAAAGGTGTTGTAGAACGCCAATGAAGGACGCACCGTGGTCTCCACCCCCATGCGCCGCAAAATCGGCTGCGCACAGTGGTGGCCGGTTCGCACCGCAATGCCTTCTTCGTTCAGGGCCTTGCCCACTACTTCGGTGGTGTAGCCCTTGAGCACAAACGACATTACGCTGGCTTTGTCCGGTGCCGTGCCAATCAGGCGCACGCCGGGGACGGTACCCGTTTCGCCCGATCGGGCAAACCATCGACGACTTTTTGGCCCGGGGTTTCAAGGAAAGCATTCTGAACAAGCTGCTGTACCCCAACGCGGCCGACCTGTTTCGGCTGAATTAGTAGCAGGCATCCAACGCCTTTGTTAACCCATTCAATTCGGCCATCGCGGCGTCAACTACCTCGCGTTTGAGCGTTGGGGCAAAGGTCTCAATGAAGTTGTAGGCATAACCGCGCAACCAGGTGCCGCGGCGAATGGCCAGGCGCGTCAGGTTGATCTCAAACAGATGACGCGCGTCCAGCATGCGCAATTGGTGATCGCGCTCGGGGTCAAGTGCAATCGAGGCGACGATGCCCACCCCCATGCCCAGTTCGACATAGGTTTTGATCACATCCGCATCCATCGCGGTCAGCACCACCACGGGGTGCAGCCCCTCGAGTGCGAACGCATCGTCGATGTGAGAGCGACCGGTGTAACCCTGGTTGTAGGTGATGATCGGAAATTCAGCCAACTGCTGCAGGGTCACCGGCGCGGTGTGCGCCAGCAGCGGGTGCCCTGGAGGCACGATGATGCTATGCGTCCATCGGTAACACGGCAGCGTGACCAGTTGCGGGTAATGCGCCAACGCCTCGGTGGCCACCCCAATGTCCGCCTCACCCGACAGCAGCATCTCGGCCACCTGCTTGGGCGAACCCTGATGCAGATGCAACGTAACCTGAGCAAACATGAGCCGAAAGTCACGCACAACATGCGGCAACGCGTAGCGTGCCTGTGAGTGGGTGGCAGCCACCGACAAACAGCCATCTTTGCGCGAGGTGAAATCCTGCCCGGCGCGCTTCAGGTTATCGGCATCCAGCAGCAGCCGTTCCACAATTGGCATCAAGGCGATGCCAGGCGATGTCAGCCCAGTCAGGCGCTTGCCGGCACGCACAAAGATGTCGATGCCCAGTTCTTCTTCGAGTTCTCGGATTTGCCGGCTAACGCCGGGCTGTGAGGTAAAGAGAATGGTGGCAACTTCGGTCAGGTTGAAACCGCAGCGCACCGTCTCCCTGACCGATCTGAGTTGTTGAAAGTTCATGCGGCTATGTGTCTGTATTTAGCTATAAATTACATAGCTGCTAACGCAAGCTACACGGTTACTACAGGCAAATTTGTCTTAAAGTTTGGCGGTCGAGACCTCGGTCGACTCGACCAGTGCCACCACTTCGTTGCCAACGATCAAGGCGAAGTCTTCCACAGAGCGGATGTTGATGACCGAGGTAACGATGTCCCAAGGGGTTGAGGCATCCATCTCGGAGACGACTTCACCGCGAATGATTTCGCAAATTTGTTCTCCGAACTGTTTGCGTACACCGATAGCTTGAATAGGCATGACTTATTGCTCGGTAATGCCTGATTGATATGCTCGGGAAGATCCCAGTCGCGGGCTGTGACCGTCAGCAATCGCACCAGAGTTGGCGCGATAGATGCCTGAGATGCTGTGGACAAATGGACCGTCATGTTGCTCTCCCTGATCAATGTGTGTGGCAGCAATATGGCTTATTTTTTCAGGTAAATCTGATCGAAACTGCCGCCGTCGGCAAAGTGATC
>CAIYNH010000801.1 GCA_903927495.1 uncultured beta proteobacterium | reverse complement strand
GCCTCCCAGGGTTGCGCCGGTCTGCACGGTGGCGGTACCGGTGCCACTGTTGGTGCCGTTAACCAGCAAGGTGCCAGCCGATACGGTGGTGGTGCCGGTGTAGGTCTGCGTGCCGCCAAGGGTCAGCACGGCGCTGCCCGCCTTGACCAGATTGCCGCCGGTGCCCTCCAGCTTGCTGGCAAAGGTCTCGTCACTGGCCTGGTTAAGCGTCAGGGTGTGGTTGCCAATATCGAGATACGAGGTGCTGAGCGCCGCTTCCATCGAACCGCTCGACAAGGAACCTACCGTTTCGTCGTGCTGGATGATGAGCTTGCCGTTGCCATCAATAGCCAAATCCATGCCATCGCTGATCGCGTTGCTGCCTGCGTTATTCAGGGTGAGGGTGCCCGTAGACCCTGCAACACCTACCAGGAGCTTGCCGCGCATGATTTCGGTGTTAACCGTACTGACACCAATCGTGCCGGTAAAGTTTGTATTGCTGGTTTGGTTGATGGTCAACCAGGAACCGTAGCCACCGAGGTTGTCAGCCACAACGCTACCTGCACCGCTGAGTGAGCCGACGGTGTCGTCACGGCTCAACCAAGTTGCACCCGAGGCTACGTTCAGCGGACTGGCATTTGGGATACCGTAGTTGCCTTCGGTGAATAGCGCGCCAGACTGAACCGTCGTGCTGCCCGTGTAGGCGCTTTCTCTATTGCTGCTGGAATTCGTCAGCAGCACTTGCCCCGTGCCAGCCCCCGTGATGGTGAGGCCACCCGTGCCCAATATCTTGACTTCATTGAATTTTGGTGCGCCACCATTGGCAGCATTGAGTGTCAGGTTGCCACCCAACGTCATCGTGTAGCCCGCGCCATTGATGTTGGTGGTGCGCGCACCAAAATCAACAGTGACGCCTGCCGGGGTCGTCAAATTGCTACCCAGGTCAATGGTCCCGTTCAGGCTGGTGTTATCCGCCTGAACAAAAGTCACGGTGTCGCCACTGGTTGCCCAATGCAAGGCTTCGCGGAACGAAAGACCACCACCATCCGCCTGATCTGCTGCCAGATCGACGCCAAAAGTGGCGTCGGTGTTGGTGTCGAGCTGCGTTGTCACGCGCAAGCTTGCAACAGGCACTGTCAGCGTCACATCATTGCCGTCGCCACCCACGTAGCTCAGCGTTGTGTTCACGCCGTTGACTGTGACCGTAGCGCCTTCAGCCAGCCCGGTGAAAGTGCCATTGACCGCATCAGCAGTGCCGTCGTTGTCAATAATCGTGAAGACGTTGCCTGCCTGCTTGGTGTAGCTACCCGCCAGCACCAGGTTACCGGCCAAGTTAACCCCGCCCAGCACCTTGACCTGGTCATACTCCGTGCCCACCGTGGCACCGTTCACTGTGAAGTGCATGGTGCTGCCCGCTTCTGCCGTCAGACCGCCCTTGACTTCCAGGTCTGCAGTGGTGATGAGGTAATTGCTATTGCCAGCCCCCAGCGTACCGCCGCTTTTCACCGTGACCGCGCCCAGCGCAACGCCATCGCCTCTAAGCACACCAGCGCTGTCCACCACAATAGCACCCGCCAGGTTACCGGCGGAGCCAAGCTCCAGCACGCCGTTACCGCTGACCGTTGTCGTGCCGCTAAAAGCCGACATAGCGGATGCATACGAGTTGATAACAAAAGCACCCGAACCACCCGCGCCGGTAATTTTGCTTTTAATTCAGCGTCAAGTGGCACTTCAGTAACCCTGACTGGCACCAACACCAATAGTGGCGGCGTGTCGGTTATCGGGGGTGGCACCAGAGGAATGACGCTAAACCTCAACAGTTCCAGCGGGAATGCGATTGCCGATACCGCTGGATTATCTACTAGCTATGCCGTTACCGTCGTTCTCCAGAGCGCCACCGAAACCATCGGTAGCGTTTTCCACGACAGTAACGGTACTTTAGATATCGGTGCAAACACGCTTACGGTCACCGGCACCAGTGACAGCACATTTCGAGGCACTTTGACGGGCACAGCCGCCAGCCACCTGAACATTACCGGCACGGGTGGTTCGGGTGGTTTTTTTATCACCTCGTCTGCATCTGCTATGTCGGCTTTTAGCGGCACGACAACGGTCAGCGGCAACGGCGAGCTGCAGCTTAGCGGCACCGGTAACCTGGCGGGTGCCATTGTGGTGGACAGCACGGGTGTGCTCCGAGGCGATGGCGTTGCGCTGGGCGCGGTCACGGTGAAAAGCGGCGGTACGCTGGGGGC
>CAIYNH010000800.1 GCA_903927495.1 uncultured beta proteobacterium | reverse complement strand
TCCGGCTCGGTCTGCATGGTGATTGCCTCCAACAAATACGACGAAGCAGACTATTACCGCGATTACGCCGATTACATGCGTGCACGGTGGCAAGCATGAGGTCATTGATGACAGGCCTATTGAAACCAGGTACCTTTGGCAGGTGGGTGGCAACTGGTTTCTATCGGCATCCAATACGCTTTCCGATTGCGTTGGCCCGAAGTGTGATTGCAACCAAAAAACTTACTGGTAGTTTCTATCCGGTCCGAGTGAGGATTGGTATTGGTCAGGCTTTGAAAGTGAACGTTTCAAGCAAATCACATGCTATTTTGGTCGGCAATTTAACGGTTAACTCGTGGGGCGGCTCCAATATTGCAAGTTCAATATCTTGTTTAGATGATTCGAGTTTAACAATTTCAGGCGATTTTGAAATTGGACCAAATGTTCATATTGATCTAGCACCGGGCGCAATGTTGACGTTGGGCGGCAAGAAAAGCGCAAGTGGGAGTGGTATTACATGTAACTCCCGAATTATGGTTGAAAAATCTTTGTCAATTGGTAGTGACTGCATCATTGCTTGGGACGTATTTATTACTGATTCGAATTATCATGATATATCTGGCATAACCAGATGTACTCCGGTTTCAATTGGTAACCACGTTTGGATTTCTCATGGTGTTTCCGTATTGAATGGTGCAGTCATACCGGCTGGTTGCATCGTGGGTGCTAAGAGTCTGGTCAGTAGTGTTTTTGAAACTGAAAAGGCGCTCCTTGCCGGCGTGCCTGCAAAAGTAATGCGTCATGGTGTGGAGTGGTTGCGATGATTCCTTTTCTTGATTTGGGCGCGGCTTATCGCGAATTACAGGCTGAGATTAACGCAGGCGTTGCCCGCGCATTGGCCTCCGGCCAATACATCGGTGGACCAGAAGTTGAAGCGTTTGAAGCCGAGTGCGCTACCTACTGCGGTGCCGCACATGCCATCGGCGTGGCCAATGGCCTTGATGCCCTGCACTTGGTCTTGCGCGCGATGGACGTCGGCCCAGGTGACGAAGTTATCGTGCCAAGCAATACTTACATCGCCACCTGGCTTGCCGTGAGTCAATGCGGTGCCACGCCGGTGCCGGTTGAGCCCGATGCGCGTACCTATAACATCGACCCGGCGCTGATCGAGGCGGCTATCACACCGCGCACCAAGGTCGTCCTGCCGGTACACCTGTATGGTCAACCGGCCGACATGGACCCCATCCTGAGCATTGCACGCAAGCATGGACTGCGCGTGCTGGAAGACGGGGCGCAAGCGCACGGCGCGCGCTACAAGGGTCAGCGCCTGGGCGCGCATGGTGATGCCGTGGCCTGGAGTTTTTATCCCGGCAAGAACCTGGGCGCCATGGGCGACGGTGGTGCCGTCACGACGAATGATGCGCAACTGGCGGATCGCATCCGCGTGCTGCGCAACTATGGCTCGCGCGTGAAATATGTCAACGAAGTTCAGGGCTACAACAGCCGGTTGGACCCGGTGCAGGCGGCCATATTGCGCGTCAAACTGGCGAATCTTGACGAATGGAATTCCCGACGCAGCACCATCGCAGCGCGCTATCGGCAGGGCCTGGTCGGTTGCGGTATGACCCTGCCGTACGTTCCCGACTGGGCGGAGCCGGTATGGCACCTATACGTTGTGCAGCATCCGCAGCGCGATGCCTTGCAAAAACAATTGGGCGATGCCGGTGTGAGCACTTTGATTCACTATCCCATCCCACCGCACCTGCAGCTGGCGTATTCCGCGGCGGGCTATGTGCCAGGCCAATTTCCCATTGCAGAGCGAATTGCGAATCAGTGCCTCAGCCTACCCATCGGGCCTCACCTTGGGGTGCAAGACGCTAATAATGTGATAGCTGCTTGTGCAAGCACAGCGGGTGCCAGCACTAAAAGCAATGTCCAATAAGTCCTACAGCCAAATTCTGAAGTCGTCGTCCATCATGGGCGGCACGGCGGGTATCACCATGCTGTTGGGCATGGTGCGCACCAAGTTTGCTGCGGTGCTGATTGGCACTGCCGGTGCGGGGCTCCTTGCCAACTTTGGCGCTATTCAAGGCTTGGTGGGCACTCTGGCCGGGTTAGGCATTGGGTCCAGCGCAGTGCGCGACGTGGCTGCTGCCGTAGCCGCAGGCGACCAAACCGCAATTGGCCGCACCGTGCTCACACTGCGGCGCATGTGCTGTCTGACAGGCTTAGCGGGCATGGCGGCCATGATGGCATTCAGCCCCATGTTGGCACAATGGACCTTTGGCAACCAAGACCACACACTTGAGATTGCCGCGCTGGGGCTCATCGTTTTGTTTGGCAATCTGTCTGCAGGCCAAACTGCACTGATCAACGGCATGCGTCGCATTGGCGACCTGGCCCGCTTGGGCGTGATCAGCGCCGGAATAGGCACGGTGGTCAGCATTGGGTTTTACCTGTGGCTGGGTCTACGTGGCATTGTGCCGGCGCTGGTGCTGGCAGCGGGCGTTAACCTGTTTATCACCTGGCAGTTTGCTAAACGTGTTCCCGTGCCACCCGTAAGCATGACATGGTCAGCAAGTTTTAAAGAGGCTGGCGGCATGGTCAAGCTGGGCGTAGTGATGATGTGGTCCGGTCTGCTGGGTAGCCTGGCCACATACGCCACCGTCAAAATGATCACCACCAGCATCAGCCTGCCAGCGGTGGGCATCTACAGCGCGGCCTTTGCTTTATCGGGCATGTTTGTCAATTTTGTGCTGGGCGCCATGGGGGCCGACTACTACCCGCGCCTGACCAGTGTGGCGCAAGACAAAGCGGCAGTAAACAGATTGGTGAACGAGCAGACCGAGATTGGCCTGCTGCTGGCCGTGCCCGGTCTGCTGGCCACGCTTAGCATGGCGCCGTGGGTGATCCACCTGTTTTACACCGCAGAATTCTTGCACGCCGTGGTTTTGCTGCAATGGTTTGTTTTGGGTTGCCTGGGGCGGGTGGTGTCGTGGCCGCTAGGCTTTGTAATGCTGGCACTGAGTAAAGGCAAATGGTTTTTTGCGACCGAGACCACATCTATAGTGCTTCACTTGGCCTTGATTGCTGCGCTGCTGCATTGGGTGGGGTTACAAGGTGTAGCTATGGCTTTTACGGTGCTGAATGTGGTGAGTACTGCAATCGTCTGGGGCGTGGCCCGTCACCTGACTGGCTTTGCCTGGTCGCCCAGCAGCCGAAATATGCTGGCGGGGTTGACGGCTGTTGTGGTGTTACTTTTTATTACTGTACGTGCCCTGCCGTTGTGGCCAGGGACAGTTGTCGG
>CAIYNH010000799.1 GCA_903927495.1 uncultured beta proteobacterium | reverse complement strand
CATTGCCACGGCAGTGCGGCAATCCATGCCGATGCGCGACTGCCGTCTAGTCGCCTTCGCATTGCGGTGCTGAACCGTGCGTTTGCTTCAACAGGGGGCGGGGCCGAGCGCTATTCAATGGCGCTGGTGGAGCAGTTGGCTGCGCGTCATGACATTCATGTGTTTGCCCAGCACATCGACCACGACTGGCCGGGGGTGACTTATCACAAAGTGTCGCAACTCTTCAAGCGACCACGCTGGGTGAATCAGCTGTGGTTTGCCACGGCCACTTGGTGGGCTACGCGCAAGGGCTTTGATGTGGTGCATTCGCATGAGAACACCTGGCATGGGCAGGTACAAACCGTGCATGTGTTGCCCGTCAAGTACAACTTGTTGCATGGTTTGACGGGTGTTCGGCGGGCGCTGCGCTGGCTCAAGATCATCACCAGCCCAAGACTGCTGGTGTATTGGGCGCTGGAGCGTAGCCGGTTTTCATTGGCTAAGCCGCGTACCATCGTGCTGACCTCGCAGACATTGGTGGCACAAACGCTGGAGGCTTACCCTGCGTGTAAAGAGGCCATGACCGTCATCACGCCGGGCGTGGATCGGGTGGCTGGTATTGTCACCCCGCTACAAAAAATAGCGTCGCGTCGCAAGCTGGGTTTGCCTGAGAGCGGTTTTTGTAGTTTGTTTGTCGGCAATGACTACCGAAAAAAAGGTTTGCAGACCTTGCTTGAAGCGGTGTCAAAACTGTCAGTGGACGCTTTTGTGGCGGTAGTGGGCAACCCGGCACAGATGCCGCAATTCAAAGCCCAGGCACTTTCCTTGGGGTTGGCGCAAAGGGTGTACTTTTTGGGTGCGTTGCGTGATGTCACGCCAGCCTACGTGGCGGCCGACTGCCTGGCACATCCGACGCTGGAGGACACCTTTGCCATGGTGGTGTTAGAGGCGATGGCGCACGGCTTGCCGGTAGTGGTGAGCGCCGCGCGTTATTGCGGGATTGCTGGCTTGTTGCAACACGAGCGAGATGGGTTGGTGCTGGACGATCCATTAGATGCGCAAGCATTGGCCGTGGCATTGCGTCGTCTGCAGTTGGAACCAGATTTGGTGGTCAAGTTTCAGTCGGCCGGCTTGGTCTTTGCAGGTGTTCATCAATGGACTGAACTGGCACTGCAGCAATCTCAAATTTATCAAAACATGGCTGGAACAAGACCATAAGTAAAATCCAGAAAAATTCTTATAGAGTAAGCGTATGGTGCTATAAAAATTGCATTATTTTGTGCTTTTTTTGAGTATTGTGGCTTGAGGCAATTTGAGTCACGCCGGTTCGCTGGACAGCCAGAAAAGATCGCATAATCGAATGACCTAGCGGTGTGTCAGCCTGGGGTAAATTCAGTCACCGTTAAGCCTGTTCGTAGAAGACTTTTGAGCTAAGTTATGAAATACAAAAAACATCGCCTCATACGAAAAATTGCTAGACTCCTAAAAAATTTCCTCGCACGTCGTAGCGTTTATATCGAGAGGGCGGTCGAGCCGCAAAATATCATAAATCTGGCAAAGAAACTACGGCCAGTGAAGACAAAATTTGAACTGGTAAGAGTGGGAGGGGTCGGCGATGGCGGTTATCTTTTGCCAGACGACCTTGCTGATCTTGCTGCTTGTTTTTCGCCAGGTGTTGCCGGGACGGCAACATTCGAGATGGATCTGCTTCAAAACAGGGGGGTAAATTCACACTTGGCAGATTTTTCAGTTGATGGTCCACCGATGGGTTTCCAACCCATTTCATTCACAAAAAGATATATAGGTACAGTGAATGACGAAATGTTTATGACGCTGGACAAGTGGGTAAGTGATCAGAAAGAGTATGCATCCGGCCTAGACATGCTCTTGCAGATGGATATTGAGGGGTGGGAGTACCCGACACTTCTTAGTACCTCAGAAGAAATATTGAAAAGATTTCGGATCATTGTCCTGGAACTGCACGATATTGAGAGTTGGGGGCATCCGCATTTTTTCAGGATTGCGGAAGCTTTCTTCGCCAAGTTATTGACACATTTTCACGTTGTTCACAATCATCCGAACAACTATTGTGGTGTCATCAACTTGGGTGGTTTTGATGCGCCACGAGTTCTCGAGATCACGTTGCTTCGCAAAGACAGAAGCGATGCCCTTGGGTACTGTAGTGAATTTCCGCATCATTTAGATGTGCCAAATGTTGCAAAATATGAAGACATCCCGTTGCCCCAGGGCTGGTATCACTTTTCAGAGCCATAAGGCGGCTATTTAGGCGGTGCTCAAACGAATTTGCCAAGAATCGCGGCACATCAGGCGTTGGCAACTGCGGCGGGTGAACTTCGTGCTGCGTTGATCGGATCAACTCGCTGCGCTGTCGTGCAACCCCAGTCGATACAGGCGAGCATACAGGCCATCGATCTGCATCAGCGCAGCGTGGTCACCCATCTCGGCAATCCGACCGTGATTGAGCACCACAATGCGGTCGGCGTGGTGCACGGTGGAGAGCCGGTGGGCGATCACCAACGTGGTGCGATTTTTCATTAACCGGTCCAGGGCGTCTTGTACGCTGCGCTCGGATTCGGTGTCAAGCGCAGAAGTAGCTTCATCGAGAATCAATATGGGTGCATCTTTGTAGAGTGCACGGGCAATCGCCAGGCGTTGACGCTGACCGCCTGAGAGTTGCGTGGCGTTGTGGCCAACAATCGTGTCTATGCCTTGTGGCAGGGCATCCACAAACGATTCAAGGTTAGCCGACATCAGGCATTGGCGCACTTTTTGCACGTCCAGCGGCAAACCGAGCGCGACGTTGGCTGCCACGCTGTCGTTGATCATCACCACCTGCTGGCTGACGAGCGAAAACTGCGCGCGCAAGGCCGGCAGTTGCCAGTCGCGCAGCTCCTGCTCGTCCAGACAAACGCGACCAGTCTGGATGTCGATAAAACGGGTCAACACGTTGATTAGTGTGGTTTTTCCGGAACCCGAGGCACCCACCAGCGCCACCGTTTCACCCGGCCGAATAGTCAACTCTTTAATACTCAAAACAGGCTCTATAGAAGAAGCATATTGCACAGTAAGATCTGAAATAGATAGCAATCCAGTGGCTCTAAGTTTGAAAAACTTGCCACTCGATTCATCGGCTGTGTCTTCGATCAGTGCGAGGGCACGCTCGAGCGAGACTAGTCCGCGCGTAATCGGGCTGGAGACTTCAGACAGTTGACGCACTGGGGCAATGATCATCAGCATAGCCGTCACAAAGGCCACAAAGCCACCGACCGACGTGCCGCTACTGGCGCTTTGCGCCAATGCCACCGAGATGACAGCCGACAGCGCTATGGCTGCCAGCATTTGGGTCATGGGTGTCATGGCGGCACCGGCCACGGTGGATTTCATGGCCAGACGGCGTAATGATTCGCTCAAATAGCGGAATCGATCGGCTTGCTTTTCCTGGGCCGCATAAAGTCGAATGTCACGGTGAGCCAGCACGTTTTCTTCGACCACGTAGGCCAGCTCGTCGATGGCTTGCTGGGTCGACTGGGTGAGCTTGTGCACTCGTTGGGTCAGTACTTTCATAACCCAAACCACGGCCGGGAATACTGCGGCAACAATCAACGTGAGCTTCCAGTTCAGATAAAACAAGTAGGTGGTCAGCGCCAGCAGCGTCAAACCGTTGCGCGTCAGGCTCAGCATGGCGTTGACCAGCATAGTGGCGCCGTTTTGCGCTTCGTACACCACGGTGTTGGACAGGGCGCTGGAGCTTTGTTCCGAAAAAATCCTGAGTTCCGCGGCCAGAATTTTGGCAAACATGGCTTGGCGCATTAATAGCAGCCCCTGGTGAGTGAGTCGCGTTAGACCAAGCTGAGAGATGTAGCCAGCCAAACCGCGTACACCAAACAGCAAGAGCAGGGAGACGGGCACGGTCCAAACTTCAAGCTCACCGCGTTGAAACCCCCGGTCCAGCAACGGTTTTAGCAGTGCAGGAATCAGGGGCTCAGTGGCGGCGCCGACCACGGCACTGATGGCAACCAAGCTCCACGTGCCGGGCAGGGTGCCAAAGTAAGGTGCGAATCGGCGCAGGCGTTGCAAGATACTGGCCCAGGCCTGCGGATTGGCAGTGGCTGCTGTGAGCGATTTTGATTCATTCACGATGGTGCCTGCGTGGATGCGTGGGGCACAAATGCCTGGTCAGTGTGGCTACTTCTGAGGCCGAGTGCTAACAACAAACCCAGCGACACACAGAAAAAATCGCCGATCAGTGCGTCATAGAGGGAACAGTTGAACAGGCAAGCGACCCCCATGACCGCGACTACTGAAAGGGTGGCTCGTCTGACTGCTTGCTCAAAGCGCATGGCATCATGGATCAGGCAGGCGATCAGTAAAAGTAGCAGCACGATGCCGGCTATTCCGAGTTCAACGCCCCAGAACAGATATTCTTGATGAGCATTGCCTGTGAGCCCTGGGCCAAATATTTTTTCAGCTTGATCGCCTTCAATGCGCTTAACCGTTTGCGCCCAACTGCCCACGCCGTGACCCATGAGCGGCTGTTCGGCAATAGCTTGTAGCGAGCGACGCCACGCGTGTAGTCGAAACCCGGAGGAGCTTGCATTGTCGCCATGGACACTGTAATTTTCGCTTTCGTTCACGATTTGGCTCATTTTTTGCTGGATTTTTGAGGAACCTATATAAGTGAGCAACCCCAAGCTCAAGGGAGCCGCCATCAGTGCAAACCAACGCCACCGGCGAGGCATTTGCCATATGACAGCGAGCGTGAGCACAGTTAAAGCGGCCATATAGCCAGTCTTGCCTTCTTGGAAAAACAACACGTTAACTAGGCCTGCTATAGCTAATGTAGCTAGTAGTGCTTTCATCCATTGGTTATTTTTGTCAATGGATCTCAAGTGCCAAAACACCGCTGCGGTGGCTGAGCTGATTAGCGTTTGATCAAGATAAGTCGAATAAACCACATTTTTGTATTGGGGAATGATGTCACTGGTAGCCCAGGGTACGCGCCAACCCGCCACCATAAGCCATGAACTCAGCAGGAAAAAAGCTTGTCCACCCATAAACGCAGTCAGCGCCAAAAGTGCTTCCCGTGGCGTGCGCAGCAAACTGATCAGCATCACGATTTCAATCAACTTGCTATGCTTGGCAAACGCCATCACGGCGATGGCCTGAGACGCGTCCGTCCAGGCAAGACTTAATGCGAAGGTGGCCACAGTAAAAAGAACCAGGCGCACTGTCCAAAGCTTGCCGAGTGCAAAATCACACTTATTTTGTAGGCTGCGGGAAATTAGATAAACCAGGCATGTCACAAAAAGAATCAGCTTGCCCAAGCTGATCCAGGCCATGGGCAAGCTGACACTGATAGCGACAAAGCCAATCAAGAAAAGCCGGAGACGATCAAGCAGGTGCATTAAAGGAGCGTAGGGAATCAACAATATGGGCCAAAGACGGTGCGACTTTACCCTACGGTTCGGTGGGCAACCCTTGGTGAGTGAGTGCACCAAATTTGCTGGACTGATATTCACATTTCGTGATGGGCAAGGCGAAAGAGATTTGCAGCAAAACGGCACCGGTATTGCTACGGGTG
>CAIYNH010000798.1 GCA_903927495.1 uncultured beta proteobacterium | reverse complement strand
TGTCAATCCACATCTCAATGTGGTGGTAGTTGACATCGGCAGTCAAAGCGGCCAGCGTCAGTTTGTAGCAATGGCGCATCTTTCGTTCACCGTCCTGCATGTCTTCTTCACCGGCTTGCGTGGCCTGGTAGTCCCGTGCCAGGTTGACGGTGACCACATCTCCGTTAGAGGCCTGACCGAGCAGTCGCTGCTGCGGCGACAGACGAATGCTGGCTTTGTTGGACGGATCGTAAAACCACAAGTCCCGGCCGCTGTAAAGCATCAGCTTGTTGACATCACGGGCGGGCTCCACAAAGCGCACCAAGCTGCGGAACTGGCTGCTGCTTTTGTCGGCCTTGGAGTAGATGGCCAAGGTGCTGGTGTCGGTTTGGCGGCCGTTGCGGTATTCGATCAGCGTGTTGGTCAAGCCAAACGGGTAATCCGGATTACGCACGGCATCGCTGGCGGCAAGAATCTCTTGCGCGCTCGGCGTGGCCTGGCTCACAGCCGCACACAGGGTGGTGCACAGCAGCATCAATTGAAGAATCAAGCCTCGCATTTTTACCCCTTAAACATGTCTGAGTGCGTCAACAATCATCAACTTGGCAGCCCGGTTGGCGGGCCACCAGGCCGAGACAACGGCCACCACCACCAAGCCGATGGCGCTGTCCAGAATCAGCCCCCAATCACCCCAGACCCGCACCTTGAGCGGATAGGCGTACACATAGCCCGGCGGAGTCCAGGTCAAGCCGCTGTGGTTGATTAAGCCCGCCAGCAGCAAAGCGGTGACCACGCCTAGTAGCGCCCCCATCAGCCCGAGCAACAGTCCTTCACTCATGAACAGCGCGCGAATGCCACTGCGGCGCTGACCTATGGCGCGCAAGGTGCCAATTTCCACCGTGCGCTCCACCACCGCCATGCTCATGGTGTTGCCCACAGTGAACAGCACAATGACACCAATCAGGGCCGCGATAAAACCAAACACCGAATCAAAGAAACGGATCGACTGACCGTAGATCGGGGTCAGCGTTTCAAAGTCCAGCAGTTCCAGTGGCTCGTCCTTGAAGGTCGTTGCCAGCAATTGCGTCAGACGAGCACTGGCCGCTGCCATCTGCGCGGTGTGCTGCAACTGGATCTGGATCGCCGTCACCTGGGGTGGTGCACCGCCAAAAACCAGTCGCTGCGCCTGCGCCAGGTGCATGATCAGAACGGTGTCGTCAAACTCCTTGAAACCCCAGTTTTCTGCCTTCACCACGTTGAGGTTGACCACGTTGGGCGCACCATGCACATTGGAAGCCAACATTTCAATGTGGGTCTGGCTGACAGGCCGTGTCTCAGCACCCTGCTCCAGCGCAGACAAGGCGGCCAAGTCGTCCGGCACAGTGTGCTCGTTACTGACCGGTGCTGCCGGTGCTTGCGGGCAATTGCCGACCTTGAGCGGCCCACACAGTTGCAGCATGCGTGCCACACCGGTTCCAATCACCACCGCTTCTGGACTAGTGCCGGTCAAGGCAAACTGAGCTGAGTAACTCATGCTGCCATAGTCGTCCCAGGTGCGCATCTGGTTCTGCTCGCCCACCACAATGCCCGAAGCGATCACGTTCTTGGACACCCCGGCGGCAAAGTTGCCGGCGATGCCGCCGAGTTGCAGCTTGGGCGTGACCACCGTCAGCATCGGGGCCAACACCGGGTCAAGCTTTACCACGTCCATGATGCGCTGGTAATTGGCAATGCCGTAGGCCGCCGGGTTACCGCTGCCGTACAGGAAGTAATTGCTGTGTTGGATTTGCAGGTGGCCATGCATCTGCACATAGCCGGTTTGCAGCGCGTAGATCGAATTGCGCGCGTAGCCACCAAAAATCAGCACGGCACAGATGCCAATCATCATGGCCAGCAAGGTGGTCAGCGAGCGGCGCCGGTTGCGCAGCAAGTTGCGCAGTGCCAACGCCAGGCTGTTCATGCGCCGGCCTCCACCGAATCGGTACGCCGCTCGACATGGATGATGCGTCCATCGCAAATGAACACGGCATCGTCAGCTTGCGCCTGCACCTGCGGATCATGTGACGAAAACACAAATGAGACCTGATGCTCACGCTGCATCTGGCGCATCAGCGCGATGATGGCAGCCCCAGTCTGGCTGTCCAGGTTGGCAGTGGGCTCGTCGGCCAGCACCAATTGCGGGGCCGGAGCCAACGCACGGGCAATGGCCACGCGCTGGCGCTGGCCACCCGAGAGCTGGCCGGGACGGTTATCGGCCTTGTCGGCCAGCCCGACAGCATCCAGCAGCGCCAGCACCCGCTCACGGCGTTGCGCTGCGGGCATGCGGGTCAGGCGCAGTGGGTATTCCACGTTTTCATAGGCGTTGAGCACCGACAGCAGGTTGAAGTTCTGGAAAATAAAACCGAGGTGGTGGGCCCGAAAGTCCGACAACGCGTCGTCCGACAGCCGCTGGATCGATTGCCCGGCAACGATCACCTCACCCTGGTCAGGCCGGTCAATACACCCAATCAAATTGAGCAGCGTGGTCTTGCCACTGCCCGACGGGCCGGAGATCACGGTGAAGCAGTTCGGACGAATTTCAAGATTGATGTCGCACAGGGCCGGCACCCCGACCGAGCCGAGTTGATAGGTTTTATTGACCTGTTTCAGAATGACCGGATGCATGTCGTGTTCACAAGTAAACGAGGGGGGAGTGAATCATTCTCGCACCCTTGCAGTGTGCCACTGCTGGTGGATGGCGTGTTGAACAAGGCAAGTAGGTGAAAGTGAGTGCATATTTTTGATGGATACTTGATATATCAAGTACTTTTAAATTAACTTAATCAAACCATCATGACACCTCCAGAAAATGACTCAAGTGAAAGTCTTGAGTTTTGCTTGCGCCTGACACGCGCCTACGCAACCCTGACCCGCCGACTGGATACCGCACTTTCCAACTTGCACGGATTGAGCTTCAGCGATTTCATGATTCTGTATTACCTTGACCGTGCGCCGGAAACCAGATTGCGCCGGATCGACCTGGCAGAACGATTGGGTGTCACTGCGTCAGCTGTGACACGCAGTCTGTTGCCACTGGAAAAACTGGGACTGGTAGCGCGACAACCGGATCCCAGAGATGCCAGGGTGGGCTACGCGTCACTGACTGCTTCAGGCCAGCAACTGCTGAGATATGCCTTGGTTTCGGTTCAGCCCATCGCAAAAGAAGCCATTCAGACCGTGCCAACCGAGCAAATCGGAGTGTTTTCAGCCTTGCTTGGCCAACTCGCCGGAATCAATCTGTCCAACAATTAGCACCGAACACCCGCACCGCCGCGAGTTAGCTCGCAAGTGAGGTTCAAGACCCAGGTCGCATCGTTTGACCTAAAAACTCAAACATACGCTGGCGCGAGTCTGCTGTCACCTCTTCACTGTACTTGTAACTCACCCGGCTGCCCCGCGAATCTGTTTTGCTGAAGCCATCCAGATGCTTGCAATCCCAGCAATGGGTGGCCTCGGGATAGACGTGCAGTTGCAACGCGACCCCTTTGGACTGAATGGGTTGCAGCTTTTGCAGGCATTCCTCGGCCGGGGTTTCGGTGTCCTGCCCGCCCATCATGACCAGCAAGGGCGTGTCGAGGTCGGGGCGAATCAGTTCATAGGGCGAGCCAATTGACGGTCGCAAGGTAAAACAACCCGGGTAAAAAGAAACAATGGCGGCAAAGCGTGGGGTCGTCACAGTTGGCACGGCACTCGGACTGCTGTTGAGCAAACCCACCATGGCCCCCCATGAGAAGCCCACCAAGGCCACCCGCTTGCCGTCCACATAAGGCAGGGTGCGCAAGTGGGCCGCTGCTTGCAGAGCATCTTTGGCACCGCGAAAAAACGTCACCCCGTTTTTGGGACCCATACAAACCGTGTCCACACCTCGCGGGCCCAGGCTATCAATAAGCATCGCCACGTAGCCCTGAGCGACCGCCTCTTTGGCCCAGGTCAACATCGACTGGTTGCCGGCTCGACCGCCCAGACCACCGCATTGATGATGCAAAACCAATGCCGGAAATGGCCCAGCACCCTCGGGTTTGTAGAGCGCCATTTGTGGTCTGCTGAAGACCGAAAAGGACGAGCGTTCAACCGGAAATGTCAAGTCTTCAGGAATCGGCTGAGCCAGGGGCAAGCCGGCTGGCAGCAAAAAACAGGCACCAAGAAGGCCTAACCAGAGTAGTTTCATGGGACTATAAAGTAGTGTGAAGATGGTGCCTCGAATTTAACCGATCTCATCCATCGGTGCCGTTCATCCCTTTTACTCTTGAGCAATATAAGCCCCTAACGCATACGTGGCAAGTGTTTACAGCTATCATTATGGTAACAAATGACCACAACAGAAACACCATGCAATTGATCTGGATGCTTTATGAATAACTCTTGGCTGATGCGACTGCCAGTAGGGCTGTTTGCCATACCGGTTGGGCTTTTTGCGCTCGCCGGTGCCTGGCGCCGCGCCTCGGCATTTGAATGGGAAATGGCAACCAGCGTCAGCAACACGCTCGGGCTGCTGGCCGCCGTGCTGTTGGCCATCCTGATGGCGCTGTATGCAGCCAAAGCATTTTGGCACACAGCGAGCGTAGCGGCCGAATTCACCCATCCGCTGATGGGCTCCTTGCTGGCCCTGATTCCGATTTCACTCATGCTTTTCAGCGTGCATTTTGGCCAGGCACACCAACTTGGATGGTTGGTGTTTACCTTGCTGGCCTTAACTCTCCAGGGCGTGATAGCCTTGCGCGTGGTCGGCTTGCTGGCCACCGGCAAGCTGCACGCTGTAGCGGTCACCCCGGCGCTGTATTTACCACCTGTGGCGGGTGGCTTTGTCGGCGCGCTGGCAATGCACACCTTGGCCTACCCAGGCTGGGCGGGCTTGCTGTTTGGCATGGGTCTGGCGAGCTGGGCACTGCTTGAGGCGCGGGTACTCAACAGCCTTTTTGAAGGGCCGCTGCCAGAAGCACTGCGCCCGACCATTGGTAAGTATTCGT
>CAIYNH010000797.1 GCA_903927495.1 uncultured beta proteobacterium | reverse complement strand
TCAATTTGATTCAAACCCTTAGGGCCATTGGTGATATTGACTGGCTGATCCAGATTATTCATAAAAACACGAATGATTTCGCCAAAACCCAAGGTCACGATTGCCAAGTAATCTCCACGCAAGCGCAGTGTGGGAGCACCCAAAAGCACGCCAAACAGGGCGGCCAAGCCAGCCGATGCCGGAATCACCAGCCAGATTGGGGTGTGCAAGCCATTTGGAAACATCGCTGCAATGGCCGGAAAAGTCTCCGTCAAATGGGGTGATGCCAGCAGTGCGTACATGTAGGCACCAATAGCAAAGAATGCGACATACCCCAGATCCAGCAAGCCCGCATAGCCCACCACAATGTTCAGACCCAACGCCAACAAGACGTAAAGCAATGCCATATCGGCAATGCGCACCCATGCATTGCCAAAACCCTGCAAGAGTAAGGGCAGCAACAGCAAGCCGATGGCTGCCAGAAAAAATACGGCGATCTGTTTTGGTTTATTCATGATGTTCCTTGTCTGCCCTGTTAACCGCGCCGACACGCTTTACGCCCGATCAGCTACACGTTCACCTAACAACCCGGACGGCCTTAGCGTAAGCACAATGATCAACACCACAAACGCAAATATGTCTGAATAGTGACTTCCAAGTACCCCACCCGTCAGGGTCCCAATATAGCCGGCACCGAGTGACTCTATCAGTCCTAGCAAAACACCCCCAACGACGGCCCCAGCAAGATTTCCAATGCCGCCAAACACGGCCGCCGTAAAGGCTTTCAGACCCGGAAGGAAACCCATGGTGTGTTGCACCGTGCCATAGTTGGCGGCCCACATGACACCGGCAATGGCTGCAAGAATGGCACCAATCACGAAAGTGGCTGAAATCACCACATCAGGTTTGACGCCCATAAGCGCCGCCACTCGCGGATTTTCAGCCGTAGCACGCATGGCACGGCCCAACCGGGTGTAATTCACCAGCCACATCAAGGTGGCCAAAGAAAGGGCTGTCACCCCCAAAATCAACACCTGGGTGAAAGAAATGACGGCACCGCCAATCTCATATGGGACGCTCGGTAACAAATTCGGATACGGCTTGTAATTTGGTTTCCAGATAATCATGGCCAGCGTTTGCAGCAATATCGACATCCCTATGGCCGTGATAAGCGGAGCTAAGCGGGGACTATTGCGTAACGGGCTGTAGGCGACTTTCTCAATCGTGTAGTTAAGCGCTGCTGCCACAATGCAAGCAATAACCAGCGCAATCAATAAGATTAACCAACCAGGCGTACCGGGCATGGCTTCCTGCATCAAGCCGATGATGGTCCAACTGGTAAGAGCACCCACCATCAACACCTCACCATGGGCAAAGTTGATCAGTCCAATGATGCCATACACCATGGTGTAACCAAGTGCCACTAAAGCATACATACTGCCCAACACCAGACCATTTATGATCTGCTGTATCAAGGTTTCCATAAAACTTCTCCGATTTTTGGTCGATGCCCAGCCACTAGACCATTGTTGACACAGTGTTCGACCTTATGAGCCCTACCGGTACCCAAGCAATTAGTCTGCCAACAAGTTGACACAGGCAAACGAGTGGACGGAATTGTAGCGATGCCCCCAGCATGGCAGTCTTCAAGTTAGGCGGGGTTTACCCTTGCGTAGCCTGACTATCAGGAAGACTTACCGCACATCAGCGAACTTGATGGTTACGTAGCTTGAGGGTGCGCAACTTCTCTGCAATCTTTATCTCCAATCCGCGTTCAACCGGCTTGTAAAACTTAGGCTCAGCCATGCCATCAGGGAAATACTGCTCACCCGCGGCAAACCCGCCTTCTTCATCATGTGCATAGCGGTAACCCTTGCCGTACTCCAAGTTCTTCATCAATTGAGTGGGGGCATTGCGAAGTCGAAGAGGAACTGCCCGTGTGCCGTCACTGGAAACCAGCGCCTTGGCCGCATTGAATGCCTGGTAAACAGAATTCGACTTGGGTGCCACTGCCAAAAAAATTACGCATTCAGCAAGCGCCAACTCACCCTCAGGTGAGCCCAAACGTTCATACACCTCAGCAGCATCAAGTGCCAGCCGCAAAGCTCGCGGATCAGCTAAACCAATGTCTTCACTGGCCATGCGAATCAATCGGCGAGCCACATACCGTGGATCAACGCCGCCATCAAGCATGCGCACAAACCAGTACAGCG
>CAIYNH010000796.1 GCA_903927495.1 uncultured beta proteobacterium | reverse complement strand
GTCGCTGTTGGCCTCAAACACCCGCACCGGCTCGCCCGGACCCTGCTCAGTGCGCAGGTTTTTACCGAGACGCTTGCTGTTGTGGCTGATCAGGGCGTTGGCGCAGTCCAGTATGTTGCTGCCGCTGCGGTAGTTTTCTTCAAGCTTGATCTGATGCTGAACCTTGAACTCGCGCAAAAAATCAGCCATGTTGCCCACCCGCGCTCCGCGAAATGCGTAAATACTCTGGTCATCGTCGCCTACTGCCAGCACCGATCCACTTGCGTTGAAATGATCCGTGTCGTCAATGGATGCGTGGCTGCCGGCACCTGCCAGCATCTTGATCCAGGCGTACTGCAACTTGTTGGTGTCCTGAAACTCGTCAATCAAAACATGCCGAAAACGGCGCTGATAGTGCTCGCGTACAGGGTCGCTGTCACGAAGTACCTCAAAGCTGCGCAGTATCAACTCGCCAAAATCCACCACACCTTCGCGCTGGCACTGATCTTCATAGAGTTGATAAAGCTCAATTTTCTTTCGCGTTTCATCGTCGCGCGCATCAACCGCATTGGGACGCAGGCCGTCTTCCTTGCAGCCGCTAATGAACCACTGGGTTTGCTTGGGTGGGAAACGCTCGTCATCCACACCAAATTGCTTGTACAGGCGCTTGATGCTGGAGAGCTGGTCTTGGGTGTCGAGAATCTGGAAACTTTGAGGCAGATTGGCCAACTTGAAATGCGCCCGCAAAAAACGGTTACATAAGCCATGAAAAGTGCCAATCCACATACCTCGCACATTCAAAGGCAACATGGCACTTAGCCGTGTCATCATTTCCTTGGCTGCTTTGTTGGTGAAGGTTACCGCCATGATTCCACCGGGTGAGACTTGCCCCGTTTGCAATAGCCATGCGATGCGGGTGGTCAGCACCCGGGTTTTACCTGAACCCGCACCTGCCAGTATGAGTGCATGCTCGTTGGGCAGAGTCACGGCAGCCAACTGCTCTGGATTAAGGAGGTGTAGCAAACTGGTATCTGCGCAGCCGGTGGGGGGGAAGGATGAAGACATGGTGGCATTGTAGAAAGTCGCATCACTCAGGTTGACCCGGCTTTGCCAAAACGTACTAAAACCAAGTTTTTAAATGTGTTTTGGCAAACTGATTACGCCATAATTCAAGCACTTAGTTAGCTGCCGTTTGGTGCCTGTTGTAGGGCTGCTTGACGCCCGAACCGCCAATATGTCCATGCACCCTACCATTTTTTCAACCCCCATCATCAACACTTTGCTGCGCTTGCTGGCAGTAGGGTTCCTTAAGTTATTGGGCTGGAGGGTTGAAGGTGCGCTACCCGTTGGAGCCGAAAAAAGCGTGCTGATTGCAGCACCCCACACCAGCAACTGGGACTTGCCCTACACCTTGATGGTGGCGTTTGCATTGAGGCTCAACGTTTACTGGATGGGCAAGGTGCAAATTTTCAGATTCCCGTTTCGGGGTTTGATGATGTGGATGGGGGGCATTGCCGTGGATCGCTCCAAAGCCAATAACCTGGTAGCCGCATCCGCAGCAGCTATCGTGGCCGCCACACGACCCCTGCAGCTGATCGTCCCGCCTGAAGGCACACGCAGCAAAACCCGATACTGGAAAACCGGCTTTTATCACATTGCCGTGACTGCTCAGGTCCCCATCGTTTTGGCTTATCTTGATTACGAAAAGAAAATCGGTGGACTTGGCCCACTTTTCATGCCGACCGGCGATATTGAAGCTGACTTGCTGGCGATCAAGGCGTTTTATGCCCCCATCAAAGGCAAAAACGCAGCGCAATTCGAGACCGCTTAAGAATTTCCATCGAAACGGGTTCCATTGCAGATGAAGTTTGCAGCGCAGTAGCAGGACTGACCTGAACGCGGGCATTCAAAATCAGGGAAAATCTTTTTAATTCTTCCAACCCGCTTTAACTCATGACCACCCTGCTTGCTGACCTGCCAAACGGCGTAGCTGCCATTGTGCAAGCTGTCAACTCTTGTGACCCCGAAATGGGGGAAAACCACTTGCGCCGTTTGAATGAGTTGGGTTTTTTGCCTGGCGAGCCGGTTCAGGTGGTGCGCCGCGGCCCCGGCGGACGTGAACCGTTGGCAGTGGTCGTGGGCGAGACCATGTTCGCATTGCGCCTGCTTGAGGCACGCTGCATCAGCGTTTGCCTAGCCTGATCCTGTACCTTCCATGACCCACACCATCGAGATCCCAAATTTGCTACGCAGCGTAGCTTTGGTGGGTAACCCAAATTGCGGTAAAACAGCGCTATTCAATCTTCTTACTGGTGCTCGCCAAAAGGTAGCCAATTACGCGGGTGTTACGGTTGAGCGCAAGACTGGCCAAACCCGCTTGGCTGACGGCCACAGTGTCACCATCATCGACCTGCCAGGAACTTACAGCCTCATACCCGCGACCCCCGATGAGCAAGTCACACTAGAGGTGATTGAAGGCCGACGCGCCGGCGAAGATGTCCCTGATGCTCTGGTAGCGGTGGTTGATGCCACTAATTTGCGGATGAATCTTCGCTTGGTACTTGAGCTTAAACGCCTGGGCCGCCCGATGCTGGTCGCACTGAACATGGTCGACACAGCGCGCGCTCGTGGTTTGGTGATTGATTCGGCAGCTATGGCAGTCGAACTGGGCTGCCCGGTGGTAGAAACCGTGGCGATACAAACGGATGGCCATGCCGCACTAATGACCCAACTTTCTGCCTGGGTCTTGCCCGGACACCGCCCGGAAGTTACCTTGCCACCAGAGCACCCTGCCACGCCGGCAGAGTTACAGCGCGAAGTTCGGCGTATTTTGGCGTTGATTGCCCCCAAAGACCTACCATTGCAGCGCCTGCAATTGAGCTTGGATGGCTGGGTGCTGCACCCAGTATGGGGTTTGGCGATTTTGGCCACCCTGCTATTTGTCATGTTCCAGGCGGTTTTTTCGTGGGCCAACTGGCCGATGGATTTGATACGCACGACCATGACCGCTTTCGGCGACTGGACTGCTGGCAACATGGCAACCGGGCCATTGCGCAGTTTGCTGGTCGACGGTGCCATTGCTGGAGCTGGCAGTGTGCTGGTGTTTTTGCCGCAATTGTTGATTCTTTTCTTTTTTATTCTGGTGCTTGAAGACTCTGGCTACCTGCCTCGCGCCGCCTTCTTGCTTGACACCTTGATGGGCAAGGTTGGGTTGTCTGGACGGGCATTTATCCCGCTGCTGTCCAGTTTTGCCTGCGCGGTGCCGGGCATCATGGCCACCCGCACCATTGCCAACTGGCGCGACCGCATCACCACCATCATGGTGGCACCATTGATGACCTGCTCAGCCCGGTTGCCGGTTTACGCACTGCTGATTGGTGCTTTCATTCCGGATCGAATGGCGGGGCCGTTCAATCTGCGCGGGTTGGTGCTGTTTGTGCTGTACCTGGCCGGTGTCGTGTCAGCCATGGGTGTGGCTTGGTTGTTCAAGCGAGTTTGGCTCAAAAACCGCTATCAGCCGCTGATGCTGGAACTGCCACCCTACCGCGTGCCGGTGCTACGGACCTTGGCCTTAGGTCTGTGGGAACGTGCCCAGATATTTATTCAGCGGGTCGGTACCATCATCTTTTCACTGGTTGTGGTGCTGTGGTTTTTGTCCAGCTACCCTACGCCTCCAGCGGGAGCCACCGGCCCTGCGATTCAGTACAGTATGGCAGGGCACTTGGGTCAGCTGCTGGAGCTTGTGTTTGCACCGATCGGATTTAACTGGCAAATTTCGATTGCGCTGGTACCTGGACTAGCCGCGCGTGAAGTGGTGGTCGGTGCGTTGGGCACGGTCTATGCGTTATCAGCGAGCGGCACTGAGGTGGCCGAGCATCTGGCACCGGTACTGGCACACAGTTGGTCGTTGGCAACGGCCTTGTCACTGCTGGCATGGTTTGTGTTCGCTCCACAATGCATCTCGACGCTGGCAGCAGTTCGACGCGAAACCAATTCCTGGCGTTATCCGCT
>CAIYNH010000795.1 GCA_903927495.1 uncultured beta proteobacterium | reverse complement strand
GCCGTCCGTGATCTTCGCGTTTTCGGTGTTTTGTGCAATCGAGGAAGTCATCTGCTCAATGGATGCCGAGGTTTCTTCTACGCCAGCAGCCTGTTCGCTGGCGGCCTGGCTCAACGATTGGGCCGTAGCGCTGACCTCTTCCGATGCACTGGCCAGCGCTTGCGCACCGCCATTGACATCGGTCACCACCTGTGCCAACTTGCCAATCATGATTTTCATCGCATACAACAAACTGGAGTTGTCTTTGGGGTTGATCTGAAGTTGCATGCTCAGATCGCCTTCTGCGAGCCGGCTCACCATCTCACGGGCATAGTCTGGCTCACCACCAATTTGTTTGACAACGCTGCGGGTAATAAACCAGCCAAGCAAGATTGAGAGCACTGCCGCAGCGCATCCCAGAGCAATGATCAGTTGCTCGGCGCTGTCGACCATCTCGTCGGCCTCTTTGCCAGCCTTGGTCATGGCATCAGACTGAAACTTGATCAAGGTGTTGACACTGGCCAAATAGTCAGTCTGCGTCTGGCGCAACTCACCTTGCATGAGTGCCACGATGTCCGCTTTTTTATCTGCTTTAAGAAACTCCAGAAATTTTTCCTGTGAAACCACATACGCACCGCGCGCTAAGCCAATGGACTTGAGAATTTCTCGCCCCCTAGTGCTTTTGACCGTTTTGTCGAGTAGTTCAAGATTGTCAGTAATGATTTTCCGTTGTGCAGGTATGGCATCAATCGATTTCTGCTGTTCAACTCCAGTGTAGATATAAGCATTGCGCAATTGCCGGGCAATGGTGTTGATTGCATCAATGATGTCGTTGGCCTGCACCGTTTTGGGAAAACGGTCATTGACCATCAATTCAATGTTGCTATTGAGCGCACTGAGCCGGGTGTAGCTGACCACGGCCATGGTCAACAGCAACACCAGCGTAGCAGCGAAACCCAAACCGAGTCGCACCGCCAATTTCATATTTTTAAACATTTGAATTTTCCAATGACCTGTAGTGAAAACGTAGAACGTTGCAAGTTCAGCCCGTGCTGATAGCCACCTCGGCAGAACCCGTGGCTTGCCCCATTTGGCCAATCTCTTCCATTGACAGCACCCGGTTGACATTCAGCAAAATGACAAATTTGCCGTTCACCTTGGCAATGCCTTCAATAAAATCGGGCCTGATCTTGGTACCAAAGTTGGGCGCAGGTTCAATCTCGGAGGAGGCAATCTCCAGCACCGCCTGCACCGAATCCACCACCACACCCATGTTCTGACGCTCTCCGTCAGTCTGGGTTTCAACCTCGGTGATGACGATGCACGTACTCTTGCCCACTGGAGTAGAAGGTTTGCCAAAGCGTGCTGATAAATCCATCACCGGCACCACCGCACCGCGCAGGTTGATGACACCGCGAATGCAAGACGGCATCATCGGCACTTCGGTCAGATTGGCATACCAGATGATTTCCTTGATGCACAGAATGCTCAACGAAAACATCTCGCCACCCAACATGAAGGTCAGGTACTGCTTTTCTTCCACCACCGCTTGCGCCGGCACATTTGCGCGCAGCGCTTTGGTCGGAGCTTTTACCAGTGCGTTCATGGTGGGCTCCTGTTAGAACTTGGTGAACTGGGATTCGTCCAGATCAGAGCTTGATGTAACAGCCGCTTTGGCCACAGGCTTCTTGCTGACAGCCTTGAAAGCCACGGGTTTTTTACCACTGGCGGTGCTCTTGCGTACCGCAAAGCTGCTGGCCGCACTGTGACCGGAGCCGTCGAGTTTGAAGAACGACATGGTTTGTTGCAGTTGTTCGGCCTGACCGCTCATTTCTTCAGACGTGGCGGCCAACTCTTCAGAGCTGCTGGCGTTTTGCTGCGTGGTTTGGTTCAACTGGCTCACTGCCGAGTTGATCTGGCCAACACCACTGGATTGCTCGGTCGACGCTGCTGTAATCTCTTGCACCAGATCTGAGGTCTTGCGAATGTTGGGAACAATCTCGGCCAGCAATCTGCCGGCTTTTTCGGCCAGCTCGACGCTGTTGCCGGCCACTTCGCCAATTTCCTGCGCCGCCACCTGGCTGCGTTCGGCGAGTTTGCGTACTTCAGCGGCAACCACGGCAAAACCTTTGCCATGCTCACCAGCGCGGGCCGCTTCAATCGCGGCGTTCAGGGCCAGCAGGTTGGTTTGTGCGGCAATGTCATCGATGATGCCAATCTTCTTGGCAATTTGTTTCATGGCCTCTACCGTCGCGTTCACGGCTTCACCGCCATCTGATGCATCTTTGGCAGCCTTGCTGGCCATGCCGTCCGTGATCTTCGCGTTTTCGGTGTTTTGTGCAATCGAGGAAGTCATCTGCTCAATGGATGCCGAGGTTTCTTCTACGCCAGCAGCCTGTTCGCTGGCGGCCTGGCTCAACGATTGGGCCGTAGCGCTGACCTCTTC
>CAIYNH010000794.1 GCA_903927495.1 uncultured beta proteobacterium | reverse complement strand
CCACGCCCGGGCGGCGCGGCAGAATCAGGGTCAGAGGGCCAGGCCAGAAGGCAGACATCAAGTTTTGGGCAAAATCAGGCACATCGACAGCAAAGTGCGCCACGGCGCTTGCGTCAACCACATGCACAATCAGCGGGTGATCCGCCGGGCGGCCTTTGGCTTTGAAAATTTGTACCACCGCAGCATCATTGTCGGCATCGGCGGCGAGTCCATAGACCGTCTCGGTGGGTAAACCTAATAGGCCTCCAGAGCTTATGCAGCTTGCACAAGCAGCTATCGAATCTGCAGCACTACCAGACCGGATCATGAGCCTATCGAACTCAGAATGGGTCGATGCCCAACAGCTTGGCAGCAGCCAATGCGGTCTCGCGCACCTGCGCCACAGACGCACCGGTCACCGTCAAGTGCCCCATCTTGCGACCCTTGTTGGCCTTGAGCTTGCCATACAGGTGCAAATGCACGCCCGGCAGCGCCAGCACTTGCTGCCAGGGCGGTGAATAATTGGGGTCAGATTCCAATTGTTTTTTGTCGGATTGATTTTCTAATGGATTAATTCGGCTCTTCCCCCCATTGTTTTGCCACAGGTCACCCAGCAAATTGAGCATGATCGCGGGGCTGTGCTGGCGCGGCTGGCTCAACGGCAAACCCGCCAGGGTGCGCACTTGCAGTTCAAACTGTGAAACATCGCAGGAATCAATGGTGTAGTGGCCGCTGTTGTGCGGGCGCGGTGCCATCTCATTGACCACCAGCATGCCATCGGCCAGAACAAAGAATTCAACGCATAGAACACCGACGTAATTCAGCTCGTTTGCTATTGACTTGGTAGCTTCCACCGCTTCACTGGCAAGGTTTTCAGGCATATTTCCTGTATACGCCTGGGTCACTGCCAAGATCCCGTCACGGTGCAAATTTAGCTGTGGCGCGAAGTTCACGCAGGCACCATCGGCACCCCGCGCCACAATCACCGAGCACTCGCTGGCGTGTGGCAACATTTTTTCCAGTACGCAGGGCACGCCCTTCAATGCGGCCCAAGCGCTGGCTAATTCGGTGCGGGTGGCAACTCGCACCTGGCCCTTGCCGTCATAGCCCAGGCGCGCAGTTTTCAAAATCCCAGGCAACAACTCATCTGCGACGGCCGCCAGTTGCGCTGGGCTTTGGATCACAGCATACGGCGCAACCGGCACCCCGCAACGCACAAAATGGGCTTTTTCCTTGATGCGATCTTGTGCAATGCCGACCGACTCGGCGCTCGGCGAGGTGATGCGCGCACCACCCAAGGTCAGCAAGGCCGGTGCGGGAACGTTCTCGAACTCGGTGGTGATGGCCGAGCAGCGCTGCATCAACTGCGCCAGCCCTTGCTCGTCAAGGTAATCGGTCTGAATGTGGTAGTGGCTGACCAAGCCTGCGGGGCTGATCACATCGGGGTCAAGCACCACCGTGAAGTAACCCATGCTCTGCGCCGCGTGCACAAACATGCGCCCAAGTTGGCCGCCACCCATGACACCCAGCGTGGTCTGCTGGCCACTACCGCTCTGACCGGTGGCACCCGGCAACAATACCTGCGCGCTCATAACACCGGCGGCAGCGTCATGCCACGCGCGATTTGGGTTTGCTCAGCGCGAAAGTCATCGAGCTTGGCGCGCAACACAATATCTGAATTGGCAAGCATGGCCACGGCAAATAACGCAGCATTGGCGGCCCCAGCGGCACCAATGGCAAAGGTTGCAACCGGGATGCCTTTGGGCATTTGCACAATGCTGTGCAGCGAGTCCACCCCGCTCAAATGTTTGCTGGCGACTGGCACACCCAGCACCGGCACGGTGGTTTTGGCGGCCAGCATGCCTGGCAAATGGGCGGCACCGCCAGCACCAGCAATGATGGCCTTGAGGCCACGACCCACAGCGCTTTCCGCGTAGGCGAACATATCATCCGGCATGCGGTGGGCAGATACCACCCGCGCTTCGTGGCTGATACCAAACTGTTGGAGAATATGGACTGCGTGCTGCATGGTGTCCCAGTCGGAGCTGGAACCCATGACAATACCGATTTGAATGTTATGCATGGTGCTAATTTTACTGACAGAGAACGGCTAACAAATTTCGTCTTCGTCGTTGCTCAGGACGCAACGACAACTTCATACTAATGTTCTAAACTTTTTTTCGAAAACACCCAAAATGATTGATGTCACGATACAAAACTTTGACGATGAGGTAATTGCCGCCTCCATGACCACCCCCGTGTTGGTGGATTTTTGGGCGCCCTGGTGCGGCCCGTGCAAGGTCATCGGCCCACTGCTGGAAAAACTCGAAACCCAGTACGCCGGCCGCTTCAAACTGGTCAAGGTGGACTCTGACCAGCAACAGGAGTTGAGTCAGGCTTTTGGCATTCGCAGCATTCCCACCTGTGTGCTGATGAGCCAGGGCAAGCCGGTTGACGGTTTCATGGGGGCGCTGCCTGAAGGCCAGATCAAGGCGTTTCTGGACAAAAATCTGCCCGAGGCAGACTTCCTGGAGGCAGAAGTCACCAGCGTCGAAGTGGGTGATGCCCCGGATGAGAATGACCCTGCGGCGATCCATGAGGCGATGCAGCAGGCAGTGCTGAAGAACCCCGATGACGATGATGCCCGCTTCGACTATGTCAAGTTGCTGCTACAGACCGGCCAAGACGACGAAGCCAAAGTGGCCTTTGCCCCGGTCATTGCCAAAACCACGCTGGTGCGTCGTTTCGATTCACTGCAGCGTTGGATGAATGCTATAGATTTCGTAACTACTCACGCTTATGCACCGGGCGATACAGCCATTTTTGATGCAAAGATTTCAGTCAACAAGCGCGATTTTCAGGCACGTTTTGAGAAGGCTCAAATCCTGCTCGCAGGACAAAACTGGACGGCCGCGATGGACGAGTTACTGGAAATTCTGATGCGTGACAAAAGCTGGAACAGCGACCTGGCGCGCAAAACCTATATTGCAATCCTGGACATCATCGAGCCAGCCAAGGTCAAGGTGGCCGATGGCCAGATTCCCCCGATGGATCCGACCGTGGCCACCTACCGCAGGCGCCTGAGCAGCGTGGTGCTGAGCTGATTCAGCGCAAGGGCTCAAGCTCAAGCCGCACCCGTCAAACGCGCCAGTGCCTCCTGGTACTTGGCGGCGGTATTGGCAATGACATCACGCGGCAAGTGCGGTGCCGGTGGGGTTTTGCTCCAGGGCTTGTCGCCGACTTGGGCAGTCTCTAGCCAGTCACGTAAAAATTGCTTGTCATAGCTGGGTGGATTGATGCCTTCCACATAGCTGCTCGCCGGCCAGTAGCGTGACGAATCGGGGGTCAGCACTTCATCCATCAACACCAGCGTGCCGTCCTTATCCAGACCAAACTCAAACTTGGTGTCGGCAATGATGATGCCCTTGGCAGCGGCGATCTGACTGGCCGCCTGGTACAGGGCAATGCTGATGTCGCGGATACGTCCAGCCAGGTCAGCGCCGATGATTTCCACCGTGCGTTCGAAGCTGATGTTTTCATCATGCTCGCCTAAATCTGCTTTAGCTGCGGGCGTAAATAT
>CAIYNH010000793.1 GCA_903927495.1 uncultured beta proteobacterium | reverse complement strand
CCAGCCAGGCCAGTACCAGCACCAAATACCAGCATGAACACACGTGGCACGTTGTGCCCCAGGGCTTCCGCCATCTCGGGGTGTGTCAGCGCAGCCTGGATCACCAGTCCGATGCGGGTGCGAGTCAACAGCAGCCACAGGCACAGCAGCATCAGCAGGGCTACCAGCATCATGAAGCCACGGGTAGCTGGAAATGGCGAGCAAACCACCCGCACGGTGGCATCAACGGCATGACAAAGGGCCGCTGGCGCTGAACCCCAGACCAAAGCAAGGCCATCCAGGCTATGGTTGATCAGGGTAAACGCTGAGCCTTGCAAGGCTTCAGGTGGTCGAAATTCGACCGCCGTGCGGCCCCATACCAATTGCACCACTTCCAGAACAATGTAGGATAGTCCAAAGGTAATCAGTAATTCAGGCACATGGCCAAACTTGTGGACCCGGCGCAGCGCGAACCGCTCAAACAACGCACCCACGCCCCCCACCAGCACAGGTGCCAGCAGCAAAGCAGGCCAAAAGCCAAGCAGTCCTGACAGGCTGTAGCCAAAATAGGCACCAATCATGTAGAACGAGGCATGGGCGAAGTTCAAAACGCCCATCATGCTGAAAATCAGGGTCAAGCCAGAACTTAGCAAGAACAGCAGCAGCCCGTAGCTCAGGCCATTGAGCATCGAGATGATGAAAAACTCCATCGAACAAGCAACTTTCCGGGGCCTGGTCAGGCCTCTGAGTGTTTAAAAAAATCCGGCTGGAGTTATCGCAGCCGGACCCCAAACGTCACAACCAAAATCAACCCGGGCGCTTCATCTGGCAGCTGGTTGGTGTGCTCGATACATAGGATTCAAAGGTTCTCACTGGAGCAAATGTCATGCCGGTGTTTTCAGGACTGTAGGGGTATTTTTTGTCGGCTTTTTGCCAGACGGTCAGGTACAGTGGTTGTTGTAACTGGTGATCGGTCTTGCGCATCTCGACTTCGCCGTTGTAACTCTTGAACTTCAAGCCTTCCATGGCGGCAGCCACCTTCACCGGGTCGGTGGACTTGGCTTTGGCCATGGCCTGACCCAGAATGGTGTAGATGTGAATGACCGAACCCGTGTAGAAATCGTCCTTGAACTTGGCGTTGAACTCATCCGACCACTTGCCCATCTGGCCACCCATGTTGTAGTGGTTGTAGGCAATCATGTAAACGCGACCCTCACCACCCTTGCCCAGGGCCGTAGGGCTGCCAGTAATGCCGGCGTAATAGGTGTAAAACTTGCCGGTATAACCTCCCTCATTCGCAGCTTTGATCAAGAGTGACAGGTCTGAACCCCAGTTGCCGGTGATGACCGTGTCGGCACCTGATGCCTTGATTTTGGCAATGTACGGGGCAAAGTCCCGCACCTGTGCAAGTGGGTGCAAGTCTTCACCTACAAATTGCACGTCGGGGCGTTTGCGGCCCATGATTTCCTTGGCAAATTTGGCTACCTGATGCCCGTGCGAATAATTTTGATTGAGAAGGTAAACTTTTTTGATGTCTGTTTGATCTTTCATGAAGCTCGTCATGGCCTCGAGCTTCATGGAAGTGTCTGCATCAAAGCGGAAATGCCAGTAATTGCACTTGCTGTTGGTAAAGTCAGGGTCTACTGCTGAGTGGTTTAGAAAGATCACTTCCTTGCCCGGGTTG
>CAIYNH010000792.1 GCA_903927495.1 uncultured beta proteobacterium | reverse complement strand
GACCAAAGCGTTAGCAGACAACGGAGAGCCAGGACCAGAATCCGAAACCGTGTAGCTCTGGTTGGCTACATTGTATGTCCCCTTGCTCCCGGGGTTGGTGCCGGCACTATAGCTCATGCTGGTGCCACTCACACCGGCACCGGAATAAGTCAACGCGCTGGAAGCAGTTTGAGCATCAGTAACGAGAGTAGACAAGTTAATACTGTTTCCGCTTCCCTCATTCACGTAAAGAGTGCCGTTGCTGGCAACGGGCGCGGTGTTGGCAGGTGCCGGGGGGGTATAAGCTGAACCTTGGGTTCCAATCGTAAATGTAAAGAAATAATCAATATCATTACCACCAGATGAGCCTCTTTCTGAAAAGCTGAGCGTGTAATCCCCAACGCCTAACGCATCAAAGTTAACACGTACACCGTAATCTACGCCAGTACCTGCACCCGCTAAATAATCTGTTGTTGAGGCGTCGTTCCACTGTGTATTTCCAGAAACTGTCGTCCAATTTCCACCGGTTTTTACTACTAATTCGATAGCCGAATTTGATGAAGTTATATTCCCAAAAGTAATCCAAGTCTCAGCAGCACTACCCGGAGCACCAAAATTCGCACCACCAACGCCACCATCTAAAACAACCGTACCCGACTGTCCACTTTGAGTAAAGGTCTGAGTGATCGTTACTGCTTCCAACAATACATTTGCATTGGAAGATATTGTTTGCGCCTCAATAGAACCCGCTTGCGCCTCCAGCACCCAATCCCCCCCCAAAGCCGCTGCCCCGGTCAAATCGGTCGAAGCCGCCACATCCGCCCCGGTCAACTGGGCAATCTGCTGAATAAACGCCTGCCCCGCATCGCCCTGCGCAATATTGCAACCGTACAGCAGCAAGTCGCCACTGGCAGTCAGGCTTTGCCCAATTTGCGCCAGCGTGCTCTGGTACAAGCCAAGGTTGTCACTGGTCAAGGTGTTGCTGCCCAGCAGCGCGCTGCCAGCGCTGCCGTGGCCAAAGAGGTGCATGGCATCAAACCCTGTGCGCCCGGCAAGCAACGCGCTAATCTGCGTCAGGCCATCCAGGTTGGCATCGAGCACATGCACTTCGATGCCGGCGGTCAAGCCCGCCAGCAGGGCAGGAATGTCCTGCACGCGGGCGTCAATGAAAACAATTTCGTTGGTAAGTGGGGTGCTGTTTGCCATGGTAAAACCTTGGATTTAATGGAATAAATAAATGCGTTTATCAAAATCAAACACTGCGGTTCACGCTGGTTTGGCCCTAATAATCTGAGTGCGAGCGAAGCTTAATGAGGCGAAAAAAAGAAAACCTACCAATACCTACAGCCAAGCCCATTTGCCAAACCACCAGCCACCCACAGTGCATCGAAGAATGCTATATTTATGAGAGTTGGTTGTGCTTGATAGACGTGTGTTTCAAGCCAATTTGACGATAAATTTTGGGAACTAAGCATGCCCAACCCTAGGTTCGCACCAGTCAACCCGTATTGCTATCAATATGATATCTTCCTACGCTTTATTGGCGTGCGTTACAGCCAGATTTGATCATTCTTGTAGGAAATATTTAAATGAACTGATGCACGCATGGTTTCACATGGCCGCAGTAGGTATCAGATTTGAGGACTTAGCCGATCCAGTGCAAAAAAACCAACATCGCAAGGCGTCTGAAGGTCAG
>CAIYNH010000791.1 GCA_903927495.1 uncultured beta proteobacterium | reverse complement strand
TCTGCCTGCCTCAGAGCGCGCCGCCCCTGCTCTGCCTGACCCAACTGAACCGAGTCCCGCATTGCCATCGTTAGAGCCCCAATTCGAGATCACGTTGGCTCCCACTGATACGCAGCTAAAACCGGCGACGCTACCGATCAGTTATCCAAGTCTGCCAGAACAATCTCCGTCCGAACCTGAGCAATCGGTGGTGGAATCACCCTCACGTATGCTCGATCTTGATTTTTCCACCTTGGGCGCCACTGATAAACCTGCACCAGAAACCGCGCCACTGATCACGCCACCAGTTCGCTATGCCACCCGTTCGCGCTGGCCGGTGAACAAAAAACCAAAGCCTTAGAGCGACGATCAGCGCTAGCAAGTGCTGATTCCATTTTGAAATGACTTGTGCATCGACCTCAGATGCACTTTTTCAAAATTATCTAAATCACCCTCTAGCGCATACTCAGATTGCGTGTGTAGCTATCTTTAGCATAGCAATCAACGGATCGTCTGAGCGCAGGCCGCACAGACGCAAGCCTGGCCACGCGCAGCGACTGGAATAGCCTCAAGCAAGCTTGACGAAAATTCAGCTTGACTGCACCAGCAAGGCCCCTGTTTTTCCCCGGTTGAGCGCTCAAGCTCCATCGCACACTGGTTCGACTTGCCGCACAGTGGGCAGTTTTGCGGATTGTGCTGCTGGGAGCTTCGGTCTTGCATATTCAAGAGTTATCCAATAAAGTTTGATTAAACCGCAGTGTGGCGTGCCACATCAGCGAAGTCAACCAAACCAAGTGGCCACCACTGACGTTAAAAATGGGCAATTGAAAATTTCTTTGGCACCTCTACGCAGCCGCCTTCACTTTTAAGCGCCACCCATGCAGCAGTGGCTCGGTATAGCCGCTGGGTTGGACCAGTCCCTTGAACACCAGATCACATGCGGCCATGTACGCCATTGAGGTGTCAAAGTGACCCGCCATGGGTTGGTAGAGTGGATCATCAGCGTTTTGCCCGTCCACCACCGCGGCCATGCGTTCAAAGGTTTCCTTTACCAGTGACTCGGTCACAACACCATGGTGCAACCAATTCGCCATGTGCTGGCTACTGATGCGCAGGGTGGCGCGGTCTTCCATCAACGCGATGTTGTGAATATCAGGCACCTTGGAGCAGCCCACACCCTGATCTACCCAGCGCACCACATAACCCAGAATGCCTTGAGCGTTGTTGTCCAACTCTTGTTGTTTCTCTGCCTCTGACCAGTTGTTGCTGGCAGCCACAGGCACTTGCAGCAGGCCAGCCAGCAGGGTGTCGCGTTCTTTGTCGGCGCTGATTTTTTCCAGCTCCTTTTGTACATCCTTTACCAGTACCTGGTGGTAGTGCAGCGCATGCAGAGTGGCACCGGTCGGGCTGGGAACCCAGGCAGTGTTGGCGCCAGCGCGTGGATGAGCTATTTTTTGTTCGAGCATTGATTTCATCAAGTCGGGCATGGCCCACATACCTTTGCCGATTTGCGCCTTGCCACGCAGGCCGCATTTCAGACCGACCAGCACGTTGTTGCGCTCGTAGGCAGCAATCCAGGCGCTGGTTTTCATGTCACCCTTGCGGATCATGGCACCGCCTTGCATGGCACTGTGCATTTCGTCGCCAGTGCGGTCCAGGAAACCTGTGTTGATAAATGCCACACGGCTGCTGGCAGCGGCAATGCAGGCTTTCAGGTTGACGCTGGTACGCCGCTCTTCATCCATGATGCCAAGTTTGACGGTGCTCTCGGGCAAGCCAAGGACTTGCTCGACCCGGCCAAAAAGTTCGCTGGCAAAGGCCACCTCAAACGGGCCATGCATTTTAGGTTTGACGATATAAACCGAGCCTTTGCGCGAATTGCGGATGGCATCCTTTTTGGACTTGGCCAGGTCGTGCATGGCGATGGTGGTGGTGACCACAGCATCCAATATGCCTTCTGGAATTTCGCGAATTTCGCCCTTGGAGTCGGTGTACAAAATGGCCGGGTTGGTCATCAGGTGGCCGACGTTGCGCACGAACATCAGCGAACGGCCATGCAGGCGCACCGCCTTTTTCCCGTCAGGTGCGGTGTAAATTCGGTCGGTGTTCAAGCCACGGGTAAAGGATTTGCTGCCTTTAGCCACTTCTTCGGTGAGTGTGCCTTTAAGAATGCCAAGCCAGTTGCTGTATGCCAGCACCTTGTCATCAGCGTCCACTGCTGCGACGGAATCTTCCAGATCGAGAATTGTGGACAATGCCGCTTCCAGCACCAAGTCAGCAACGCCTGCCGGGTCACTGGCACCGATCGGCGTGCTGCGGTTGATGATCAAGTCAAGGTGCAGGCCGTTGTGCTCAAACAGCACCGAACTTGGTGCCTTGGCTTCACCCTGAAAACCGGTCAATTGGCTGTTATCGGCCAGACTTGTGTTGCTGCCATCGGCCAATTTGACTGCGAGTTTGCCACCTTTGACGCTGTAGCCAACGGCATTCACATGCGAGCCTTTGCGCAATGGAGCTGTGCGATCCAGCACATAACGGGCGTACTCGATCACTTTAGCACCGCGACTGGGGTTGTAGCCGCTCTTCTCACCCACTTTTCCACAGCCGTCTTCTTCGCCAATGACATCTGTCCCATACAGCGCGTCGTACAAACTGCCCCAGCGGGCGTTGGCGGCATTCAGCGCGTAACGGGCGTTCAGAATGGGTACCACCAGTTGCGGGCCCGCCTGTTTTGCCAACTCGGCATCCACATTAGTGGTGCTGATACGGGCTTTTTTGGGGGGCTCGACCAGATAGCCAATTTTCTCCAGGAAAGTGCGGTATGCGGGCATGTCAGCGATCGGGCCAGGGTTGGCCTTGTGCCAGGTGTCAAGCTCGGTTTGCAGGCGGTCACGCTCGGCCAGCAAAGCGATGTTCTTGGGGGCCAGGTCGGTCACGATGGCAGCAAAACCTTTCCAAAATTTTGCCGGCACCACACCGGTACCAGGCAACACCTGTTTTTCAATGAATTGGCACAGGTTGGCAGCTATTTGAAGGCCGTTTTTGTTGATACGTTCAGTCATGATGGTTGAGTTGGTTAAGCAAATAGGAAATTCTGGTTCAAAAAAAGTCCAGCGCCGCCGACAAGTCAGCGCCGGTGCGGGTAGGTTGCGTGCCCAGTTCTTCAAAGGGCAGATGGTAACGGTTGACCCACAGCGTCTGGTAGCCAAACCAGGTGGCACCAAGCGCGTCCCAGGCGTTGGAGCTAACAAACACAATGTCCTTGGCTGGCATTCCGAGAATTTGCTCACCCAAAGCATAAGCATCTGGGTGAGTTTTGAACTTGCGGATGGTGTCCACGCTGATGACGTGATTCAGCAAGCTTTCAAAGCCGGCCGAGGTGACGGCGGCGTTCAGCATACTGGCATCGCCATTGCTCAAAATGCCGCTGGGGATGCCTTTGGCTTTGAGTTGCTGAAGCACGAGCAGGTTCTCAGGAAAGGCTGCCAGGCGTTGGTATTGGTCTAGAAGTTGCTCAATCTGGCCACCATATTGGGCTTCAAAATTTACAGGAAATTGCTGCTCATCGCTTTCGTCACTAGCGTTTGCAGCTATCTTTTTTATAGCATAAACGAGTGCCGAACGGGTCAGCTCGCTAAATGGCTGGTAATGCGCACCGTGGTTGCAGGTGGTGACCAGTCGAGTGTAGTCAATCTGCTTATCGCGCCACAGCACACTCAAAACCTGACCCTGGCCGGGAAACAACTGCTCAGCCAACTGCGCCACGCTATAGACATCAAAGAGCGTGCCGTAGGCATCAAACAGCACTGCCCTGGGCGGCATTCGCTGCGGGTCTGAGGTGGTGCAGGATAAGCTGTTCATCCCCTCATTTTAAGGAAAAGACCAGACCAAACCAGCCACCACGCTGAGCAACACTTGCAACTTTGATGCAGGTAATCGACCACCCCGGAGTCACCCGATCACGGACTCGAAATGCAAAACAACTTGTTTTGCAATCCAGCCCTTCCCCTCTGCACCTAATAAACTGTTAACGTTGCGCCCATGAGCAAGCTCAAACAACTCGAAACCTTTGTGGCAGTCGCCATGCGCGGCGGCCTCACGGCGGCAGCCAAAGCCGAGGGTGTGGCTCCAGCTATTGTTGGGCGGCGTCTTGATGCCCTGGAAGAGCGCCTGGGGGTGAAACTCTTATTGCGCACTACCCGGCGCGTGAGCCTTACCCATGAAGGCATCGTTTTTCTGGAAGACTGCCAGCGCCTGCTGTCTGACTTGGCCAACGCCGAGGCCAGCGTCTCGGCCGGTGGCATCAAGGCCAGCGGTCACCTGAACTTGACAGCACCGGCTGGTTTTGGTCGTCGTCACGTAGCACCGCTGGTGCCGCGTTTTCGCGAACACCATCCAGATGTCACCTTGTCGCTGAATCTGAGTGACCGCGTGGTAGATTTGGCCGCTGAAGGGTTTGATTGCGCGGTGCGCGTGGGTGAAATGCCCGACTCCAACCTGATCAGCGTGCGCCTGGCAGAAAACCGACGCCTTTGTGTGGCGGCACCCCGCTACATCAAGCACCACGGTACACCGACGCACCCCCATGAGTTGGCACGCTTTGATTGTTTGACCCTATCCAGCGATGCCTCGCAGACCCGTGGCTGGGCGTTTTCTGTGCCAAGCGCTGACGCCGTGGAGGTGATTCACCTCAAGCCCGGCGGTCCGCTGAGTTGCTCAGACGGAGAAGTCCTGTTTGACTGGTGTCTGGCGGGATACGGCATCGCCTGGCGCAGTACCTGGGAGGTCCAGGCCGAGATTGCCTCGGGTGCTTTGGTAGCTTTACTGGAAGACTTTGCCGCTCCGCCCAATGGCATTTATGCGGTCTTTCCTCAGCGCAAGCACCTGGCCCTACGCTTGCGGTTGTGGATCGACTACCTTAAACAACAGTATGCACAGCCCGACTTTTGGCACGCACATGCTTGAACCGGACCGGCAGAAAACCAAGAACGTGATCGTCTGCGCTGACGATTTCGCTGTAAACGCCAGCGTTTCTTTGGGCATTGCCGAATTGGCGAGCCTCGGACGCATCAGCGCCACCAGTGTCATGGTGCTGTCTGAGCGTTGGCCGCAGGATGTGGCTATGCTGCGCCCCTTGCGCGATCGAATTGACGTGGGGCTGCATCTGGACTGGACCAGCGAATTTGCCTGCGTTGCAGGGCATGGCATTTCATTGGGTGCAGCCATGCGACGCGCGCTTCTGTTCGGCTTTGACTACACCCAAGCCAGCTCGGTAATTGAGCTCCAACTTGATTTATTTGAGGCGCACTGGCAAGCGCCACCGGACTATGTCGATGGTCACCAGCACGTACAGCAGTTTGACGGCATTCGCCAGGCGCTGGTCGATGTGCTGGTGCGCCGCTATGCCGACCAACTACGCAAACCCTATTTGCGCATTTCCAGGCCCCCGTCGGGTTGCTCAAATCTAAAGAGTCTGGTGATTGCATGGATGGGTGCGAATGCTCTTGAAGTTGTAGTGGCCAATGCTTGCCTGACAAGCACCAAAGCCTTATTAGGTGTTTATGATCTGAAGGACAAGCCAGCCCGATACGGGCACTTGATGGAACGCTGGTTGGCGCTCTCACCGAATCAGGGCATCATCATGTGCCATCCCGCACTGGCGATCGAGCCGGGTGATGAGATTGGTGCAGCACGGGTGCAGGAGTACGCCTATCTCGCAGGCACCGGGTTTGCCGCAGCCCTGCAACAGGCCCAAGTGAGGCTGGTTCGTGGCATCGATGTGGGCACCCCCGCTAAAATCCACCGGTGACTAAATCCCTGACCGAACGACAAAAATCCTGGCTGACGCTGACCACGTTGTGGTTGCTTCTGCTTTTATTGGCATCCCTTCGACCATTGGCCGTGCCTGACGAGGGTCGCTACGGCGAAATCGGCCGCTGGATGCTGGTCAGCGGTGATTGGCTGACACCGCGCCTGAACGGCATTCCTTTTTTTCACAAACCACCCTACCTGTACTGGCTGGAAGCCATCAGTCTGGCAACTTTTGGCGTGAATGAACTGGCCTTAAGGCTGGTCCCGGCCCTGCATGCGGGCTTGATGCTGACTGCGCTGTACCTGGCTGCGCGTACCGTCAGCACCGAAACCATTGCCCGGCGCTCGGTGATCATGCTGGGCACCAGTTTGAGTTTCCTGGTGGGCGGCCAATACGTCAACCACGACATGCTGGTG
>CAIYNH010000790.1 GCA_903927495.1 uncultured beta proteobacterium | reverse complement strand
TTCAGGTGACTGGAGTTCAGACGTGTGCTTTCCGATCTGGAAGTTGACGAGCGCGTGCTACTTGATGATGCTGCCATGATCGGCATCGTGGACAAACTTATCAAACAGCGCAAAGACTCAGTAGCCGCCTTCACCCAGGCCAACCGGATGGATCTGGCTGACAAAGAAAGCGCAGAAATACGCGTGCTCGAGGCTTACCTGCCGCAACGCCTTAGCGCTGACGAAGTCACCGCCGCCGTTAACGCCATCGTCGCCTCATTGGGTGCCAGGGGCCCGGGTGATATGGGTAAAGTCATGGGCGCAGTAAAGACCCAACTGGCTGGCAAAGCTGATATGGCTCTCGTATCAAAAGCAGTAAAAACCGCGCTAGTTTGAAGTAATTCCGTTTCCAGATCGATGCGACACAAGGCGCGAAGCCGAAGACAGTGCTGAAGCACGGCAATGCGAGGCAACAAAGTGTCGGATTAATATGGAAATGGAATAAATGCTCAAAAAAGTCGGATGTCCAGGCTGTTCAGCATGGCCTTTTGCACCACTGCATCCAGTGCGCCGTCTAGCATCGTCTGCTCAGACACTACACGCAAGGTGTCAATCGCCAGCAACTTGTCAAGGGAGCGACGCGTCATCGATTGGGTTTGACCATGAACACTGGTAAACAGGTACATCGTGCTTTGCGGACTGATCCAGGTCAATTGTGTGCGCTGCCATTGACCCTTGTGCAGCAGTTCTATCCATGCGCCAACAGCCAGTGCAGATCCGTCGCTGGCATTTGCACGTAACTTGTCCGCTTGACTGTTAAGCGATGATTTTTCAAATGGCACTGGCGGCGTAACCCTTGCACCACCCTTGCTTTGAGGCCGCATTGACATTGGCAGATCGTCTGGCAAGTCCATAAAACCTGAGGCCTTAGCTTCCGCAGGTGCCACCCAATGATCTTGGTTGCCCATCAAGCTTGATGTCAAACCCAGGGGCAACACTGTCTCCGAGGCCTGCTCAGGAGATCTGAATGCTTGCTGATGCAACTTCATCAGCAGGTCAAAAAAAGCACTCGTTTTCAACGATGGGTAATCAATCAGACTGAGTCCTTCGCGCAGCTTACTCAACAACCTTGGCACCAGCTTGGTCAATTTAGGTATGTTCTTTTGGGTTAATTCAGGCTGTGCACTCCAAAGCAAGGCGTTCACCAAATCTTTGTACTGCCCAGGATCATCCGAACTCCCTGCATGCTTCAAATCCGCACAAGCCATGACCTGCGCCCACGGACCACATAGAAATTCAGCTACGCTGGAAGGCACCCGTTGCATTTCGGGCAAACACTCCATCGCAGCAACCATTTCTTCTGCAAGCAGGTTTCGTTCTTCTGCTTGCTCCAGCGCCTTTACCGCATCATTTAATTGGCGCGGCTTGACAGACTGGACAAGCGCTTCCTGCCACATGGTTTTTAAACTGGTTAATGCCACTTCAAAAGGCTGGGCACCTTCGATTTTCAGCCTGGCCAGTGGCGTGACAAAGCGGTGCAGTGACATCAAAAAAACACCAAACTCTGGCTCATTGGTAGAGCTATATGCCAACCCTCGCTGCGTAATCTCTTGCAGCAATTTTCTGCCCGGATGCTGTTTGTCACTAAAAAACCGGGCATCAACCAGTACCAGGCGCAATAAGGCTGGTTCAAAATCTTCGATAACGCGACGAATAGGTTCGAGCAAGCGCTCATCACGGACCAGGTTTTCAACCATCAGCGCAACAACCTCAAGACTCATTGCCTGACTCAAATCCCGACATCGCCCCATCAATTGCTGGCGTACGGACTGCGGTACCGTTTCCAGAGTGCTCGAAGCATGAACAGGTCGCTGTTCGATCCGCGTTACCATTTGATCAACCTGCTCCATCTCTTGCAATGCCTCAAAAGCCGCTGGAACAGTGGATGCAAAGTCGGTATCTCTGGCCTCGCCAGAGATACCGGACGGCCTCACTGCTGGCAACTGATCTGACTCAAATTCACGCGAAAACTGGGTGTCAAATGACAAATCAACGGCTGCCACGGCCGCATCGAGTTCGCCCGCCAACAAGCCACGCAAGCGATCAAGCGTCAGAACTGAAGGCTTGATTTTTGATGTCGGGACTGAGCGATCTTTATCCTTTGTACCTAGGCGAACATCAAATGCTCTCGCAGACCCTGTTGCAGTAAAGCCCATAGGTTCAACACCATGACTGCGTAACTTCCGCGTTAAAGCCCGGTAAAACGCATTTAATGCATCACCCAGGGCCGACGATAAGTGGCTCATCCAAACCACCCGAACGTACACAGGCACGGACATTTGGATGAACAAGTCCCGCAAACCATTGACGTAGGTTTGAGGTCGCAGCGGGCTCCGTTCCGGCCGCACTTTATCGAGCTCGAGCAGAGCGCAAATGCAGGCATTGACTTCACTGAGCGATGCTTCAGTTGTCAGCAGGACAAATTGCAGGGTTCGGGCCATTTCAACGCGTTCATGAACCTCGGCTGCATCCATGTGCTCCAGGTCGTCAAGATTCAGCTCACCTACACCCAATACCCCAAATTGAGAGTCTACCCTGCGCTTTTTTTCAAACAAATCTTTCAATATTTGTGGATAACTCTGGCACATCAAACTAGAGTTTTCGTCCAGCAGTTTGATGCTGACTTGAAGCTGATCACGCTCAGGAAGAGTGCGCGCATGTTCAAGATCTTCATGGAGAGAGCGCTGAGTCGCAACCAAAACCCGAGACAGCAGGGCTTCACTTTCGCGCGCCGCTTGAGCCAACGCTGCACGGTACAGAGCTATATGCCGACGGGATAGATCAACTAATTGCACGCCCAGACCTTAACAATGTAGCGACTACTTCAGCGCCTTGAAACGCATGCGCTTGGGCTTGGC
>CAIYNH010000789.1 GCA_903927495.1 uncultured beta proteobacterium | reverse complement strand
TTCAGGTGACTGGAGTTCAGACGTGTGTTCCGATCTTCATCCCGCATTCAGGGCAAAGATTCGAGAGTGGCTGAAGGTGCTGCGCAAGTCCAATGTCGCGGTCATCTTTGCCACACAGTCCCTGAGCGATTTGTCGCGCAGTGGCATTGCCGATGTCATTTTTGAATCCTGTCCGTCAAAAATCCTGTTGCCAAATCCGCAGGCACAAACCGAAGCATTGTGCGGCCTGTATCAATCGATTGGACTCAACCGTCGGCAAATCCAGATCGTGAGCAACGCCGTACCCAAGCGCCAGTATTACCACCTGCACCCGGACGGCTCACGCGTTTTTGAATTGGGACTGACGGCGCCTGAAATGGCATTTGTGGGTGCCAGTGGACGAGAAGATTTGGCTCGGGTTCGTCATTTGCAAAAGATTGATGCGCGCACCTGGCCGTCTGCCTGGCTGCGTGAACGTGGCCAGTTTGATGCCGCCCGGTTATGGGATAGCTATTGACGGTGACGGTTCGGCAAAAGAGCGCCTGGCCCGATGCTCGCACAGGCTTCCCCTGTGTCACCACGGTTTTACTGGTTGTTTGATCGTGGGAGGGCCACCTCTAATCATTGACTTGCGTGCGGCCGGTATTGGGCTACAGCACCCAAAGAAAGAACTCCCGTGAAGCTCAAAAAACTGATTTCCAGCGCCGCGGCAGCAGTTGCTTTTTCGTCCATGCCATCAGCTCATGCTGCAGGTGGCGGGTTTTTAGGCGCAATGGAAGCGACACAGTGGATGAACAACGCCGAGTTGGTCAACGTCTATTCAAGCAATCTGGAACAACTGCAGCAGCAAATCCAGATGTACCAAAACATGTACCAAAACACGCTTGGAATTCCGATTCAGGCGTGGAGCGGCATTGCGGGACGTTTGACTTCCTTGATCAGCACAATACAAAACACCCAAGGCATTGTGAATGCAACCGTCAACTCCATCAACGATATGCAAACGACCTATGGCAATGGCAATTTACTCTCGAACCAACAGCAAAATTTGGTGAACTGGAACAAAGGCTTGAACAACCAGATTGGCGCTGCATTACAGCAATTGGGCTACAACGCAAATAATTTTTCGACAACACAAAGTGCTCTGCAACAAATTGAGCTTGCATCCCAATCTGCAGCCGGTCGCTTACAGGCGATTCAAGCTGGCAATCAAATTGCCGGCTTGATGGTGAATGAAACCCAGGCCCTGCACGGCACCATTATTGCGGCGGAACAGGCACGACTGAATGCCGTTGCCAAACAAGAAAACGAGAAATACCAAGACGAACTTTTGTACCGCAATTTCTTTCGCAACCACTCTGGCAAATACTGATCACGGTGCTTGCGATGCGTATAACAATTTTTCTGCTGCTGTGCGGCATCATGCCGTTTGCGAATGCCGCTGGCATGATGGATACGCTGGTGAGTCAAGTTCAAGGCGCATCCGGTGGATGGATGTCGAGTGCCTTGGGCTATGCGAAGAATCTGTTCTTTGGCCTGGCCGCAATTGAGTTCGCATGGTCAGCCATTCAGCTGACGCTCAAAAAATCAGAGCTTTCTGAGATCATGGTTGGGACATTGTTTAAGGTCATGTCCCTTTCATTTTTTGCCATGCTGCTGATCAAAGCACCGGAGTGGATTCCTGCCATTGTTAATTCATTCAAGGCAGCGGGCGCTGGTGTTGGTGGCGCTTCAGTCTTATCACCATCAGCCGTGTTTGATCAAGGACTGCAAGTTGCCTCCAGCCTCATGCAGTTTTCTAACGACGCAGCACCGAGTACCGGGGGCATGATCATCAATACTTTGACCAGTTCCGGTCAGGGTCTTGGCAAATTCATGTTGAGCTCCATCATTGTGGGCGTCGCCTCTGTTTTCATTATTCTTGGTTACGGCCTAATTGCTGTCCAACTGCTCATTACCCTTGTTGAGTCGTATCTGATCATTGGCGGCGGTGCGTTAATGCTCGGATTTTCCGGCTCACGCTGGACGCACAATTTGTCCGAGAAATACTTTGGCTACGCGATTTCCATCGGCGTCAAACTGTTCACCATTTATTTGATCATTGGTTTCGGTGATAGCTTTACGCAAGCGCTGAAGGACACCATTGCTGCTTCTTACGCAGCGCATCCAGAAGGCCCGAGTTTTGGTGACTATTTGGGTGTGGGTGGCGCTTCGCTGTTCTATGGTGTGACTGGCTACATGGCACCCGGATTGGCGGGGTCGATGCTCAATGGCACAGTGGCGATGTCTTTGCAGAGTGCCGGCACTGCGGCTGGCATGGTGGGTGGTGCGCCGGTGGCTGCAGGGCTTGCTGCAAGTGCAGCCGGCGCTCGCGCCTTAGGGCTTGCTGGCGGCGCAATGGGCGCGTTGATGCCTGTCCAAAAGGCTGCGGGTGCCATTGGTGGATCTTCTGGTGGCGTCGGCTTTAGAGGTGGCATCAGTGGTGCGCTGAGTTCAGTCAACCCTTTTCAAACCAGTATGGTTGCAAGCAGTGGTGGCAGTGGCGTACCTGGTAAGTTGGGTGCTTCGGGCCAGGCCGGTATGGCGGGAGGATTGGGTAGTGACGCTGGCAGTTACCTCGGCGCGCAGTCACCCTCCCCCTCGCCTTCTGCTCCTTCTGACATTCCAGTCGGCGTGCAAAGCTTGAACGCTGGCGCTCAAAATTATCTTCAATCCGAGGCTCCCGGTTTTGTTGACCCTCGTTTTGATCCATCTGCCAGACCAAGTGATGGTGGCACTGGCGCCGGCCGTCGAACTGGCAACGAAACCGGCGGCATGTCGGCAAATTCATTCGATGCGCGGTCTGCCCAACAACGATTTGAGGCCGACTACAAACAACAACCAAGCGGCGTGGCAGACAAACTGAACAGTTTTTCAAAGCGTTTGCAATACGCTGCTGATCGCAGGAAACCGCATTGGGTGAGTGATGGTCATGTGGGCCACGCGCCAGGCTTGCGCATGGGGCTCGACTCGTAGGGAAACAAAATGGCGCCACTGCAAAAGATTGAGAACTACCTCATTGCCCGCGGCTGTGAGATTCACAAAGTCAAAGACCATTTAGTCGAATTTCGTTTGCCCGGTGAAACAAGTCGAACGCCCGGTGGCCGACTATCCTTGGCACGGGATGGCTCCTTGAAAATGTGGCATCGCTATGCAGAAAAAGGACTTGCCGCAGGCGAGCCTTGGTATGCTGCTGGTGACATCCCGCTTGGCGACAAATCGACCCCGTCGCTCAGTGCACATATCGACCAGTTGACTGTTACCCACGACCTGGCAGCGCTGGCCAAAGTACCCAAATTTTCGTCTTTACCAGGGCAACTGCGCTTCTATGACCCGGAACAAGTGTGGCGGGCTGCTGATGCATCCTTGCAGGCGGCTGGTCTGATTGCGTCACGGTTGCATGGGCGCTATTGCGATGGTTCTGATCAAAAACCAGTCTACAAGTTGCTTGTGTCCAACGATGGCGTTGCAACAGCTTTTTCATTTCGCAACGACATTGATCTTCCTGCGCCGTGGCGGGAAGGCAGGCAAACAAGTGATGGCAAGAAAACCATGTTTGTCACGGGACAGGATTTGGGTCTGGACGCTGATCTCGCTTTGCTCAGGTCTTCACTCGTTTTACCGCGCTGGGCGACCGCAGCTGAACTTCATCCGGCCGATCTGGATCTGAATCGAGACACCATAGAGTCATGGATGGCTGCTGAACACCCGCCGACTGATCATCGGCATCTTGTCAAAAGCAATGCTGTTTTGGATGGCTCGGATTTGCGGGTGTACCCCAGGGGTCACAGATTCGCCGGCACGATGATGGCACCCATGTTTCGCCCTGATCCAATGGGAGGACGAGACACGGTGGAGCTTTGCGGTGTGCACCACTTGATGCCCATAGTCGCATTCTGCACCGACAAGATCATGGCAAAAGGTTCTCGAACAATCGGCGCCTTTGTGCCGTTACCCGCTCCTGATTCATTGATGAAAGCAATTGTTGGTGGTGCGCTAGCTCCACTACAAGCGTGGCTGTCAGTCGCTGACAGAAGCAAGCCGCTGGTGATCTGTGAAGGGGTGGCAACAGGGCTTGCGATTCAACAAAGCGGTGCGGGCAGCACGCTGTGCGCTTTGTCGTCGAACAATGTGATGGCAGTCGCCAAATGGGTCAAAGAAACCGGCCTGTCGGACTTGTTTCCAAGTGTTGTCATTGCAACCGATCACGACATAGGCCATGATGCGGCTGGAAGACTGAAATCAAACGCCATTCCGCACGCTTTAGAAGCTGCAAAAGTGACGGGGTTCGCTTTGGCTGTGCCTCCTGCGGCAAGTCAAGTTGGCACTGATGCGCGGGACCTGCTCGGTCAAGGCGGCCCCCAGGCAGTACGTGACTTCATTGCCAGCGCTGCACCGGCTGCCGACTTGGAAAAAGCGAGAGCCGAAATTTTTTTGTTGCTGAAAGAAACTCATTTACCCAAAGAACCTGAATTCGAGCGGTGACTGTGCAGCGACCAAATTGGTGATCCGGTAACACGCCGGTTACGCTGCGGGCACACGGCCGACTTTTTCCAGTCCTGGTCACCTCGCGGTCGTTGAAGCAGATTCGAAAGATACATTGATTAGTGACAAATTCGACATCGCAGGATCGAATCCTACGGTTTTCAGACGGACCCATACTCCGCGTCCGACTAATCTGCACAAAATCCGACAGGTCACATTTTGATTAAACAAAACACTTTTTCGACAACAAAAGGCGTAATAATACAAATATCAGACAATTACGAAGGGATCGACATGGCAATCAAGCATAAATCCGATGTTTCTCTGC
>CAIYNH010000788.1 GCA_903927495.1 uncultured beta proteobacterium | reverse complement strand
GGGGTTGAGATCCACCCTGGTGCAAAAATTGGCGAAAGGGTATTTTTTGACCACGCCATGGGTGTCGTGGTAGGCGAGACGGCTGAAATTGGCGATGACTGCACTATTTACCAAGGTGTGACGCTGGGTGGAACTGCGCTTTACAAAGGCGTCAAGCGGCACCCCACTCTGGGCCGGGGCGTGGTCGTGGGAGCTGGTGCACAGGTGCTGGGCGGTTTTACGGTGGGCGACGGGGCCAAGGTTGGATCGAATGCGGTGGTGACCAAGCCCGTGCCAGCAGGCGCGACTGCCGTGGGTAATCCGGCCCGCATTATTCAAATGGATATTGATGTCAAACGTGAAGAAGCCGCCTCGAAAATGGGTTTTTCGGCGTATGGCGTGACGCAAAATGATGACCCGTTAAGCCAGGCCATGCGCGGTTTGATCGACAACGCCTCAGGTCACGAACACCAGATTGCCATGCTCTGGAAGGCCATCGAGACATTGCAAGGTAACCGCCCCGCCACCAATTGCGTGCCGGGTGATGCGGCGCTGGCCGAGCATTTTGAGGCGGAAAAACTCAATCAGTTGGTTGGCAAGTAGACTCGGTGGAGCCCGTCAGGTATCAAGCCGGGGTTCGAATACCGCCTTTAGTGCTGTTCTATTACTACCTTATTTGTAGCGTCTTATGCAAGCTGGTAGAGCGCTATAGCGTTATTTTTAAGGAAAAGTGCGTACCGCAGTTTTCGGACGGAATGCCTTGCACACCACTTCGTCAGTCTCCAGATACGGTCCGCCAATCAGGTCAATGCAGTACGGCACGGCGGCAAAGATGCCTGACACCACCGATTTGCCCTCGGCATCACGCAGACCTTCAAGCGTTTCGGAAATTGACTTGGGTTGCCCTGGCAGGTTGATGATGAGAGTCTGAGCCCGAATCACCGCGACCTGGCGTGAAAGGATCGCTGTCGGTACAAAGTTCAGGCTGATCTGGCGCATTTGCTCACCAAAGCCAGGCATCTCCTTGTGTGCCACGGCCAGTGTCGCCTCTGGCGTGACATCACGAAGTGCCGGGCCAGTACCTCCGGTTGTTAGCACCAGGGCGCAACCCGCATCTACCAGTTCAATCAGTGTCTTGCTGATGGAATCAAGTTCATCTGGAATCAGGCGCGGCACAATTTCGAGTGGGTTTTTCAGCGCGCGTGTCAGCCAATTGTGCAGGGAAGGCAGACCCTTGTCCATATAAATCCCGCTGGAGGCCCGGTCGCTAACCGACACAATGCCGATTTTGACAGGTGGATACGGATTGGCAGTTTGACTTGCAGTGTTCATGAGGCTTCTCGCACAGGGTTGAATACAGCGGCATCTGGTTCGCGCTGTGGTGTGGCGCTGAGTTGCTCGCGCACCAGTTGAAAAATATCCCGGTAGGCCCGGCCATGGCGGATGGCTGCACCCGGTTTTTCTGGTTTTGCATCTTTGCGAGCTTGACGGATCAGTGCGCGTAACTGCTGAATATCGACTCCAGGGTGCTGATTGATCCATTGGGCGGCCGCTTCTTCGTCGGTAATCAGGCGGTCGCGCCAGACTTCCGACTGGTGCAGCGTCAGGTTGTCGGCGGCTGAGCCGTTGCTTTGCTCATGCAATGCATCGCGCACCAGTTGCAGCACATCGGGTTCCAGCAGGCGCATAAATTTGCCGATGTATTGCATCTGCCGACGTTTGCCCTCAAAGTTGGTGATGCGCTTGGCCTCTGCAATGGCATCTTTGAACTTTTCGCTCAGGGGCAAACGCGCCATGAAGTCGGTGCGAAGATCTAACAGTGCTTCGCCTAATTTTTGCAATTCAGTGCTTTCGCGCTTTAGGTCGGTGCGGCTTTGCTCGTCGGTGCCTTTGAGCTCGCGCTTGAGCTCCAGGTCGCGCTCGCTGCCTTCGGCCACGAACTCGCCACGAACAAAATAGCCTTTTTTGAGTTTTCTTGACATAGCCAAGTATCATAGCCGCGCTATGAAGAAACCCAACACCCCCAAGAATTCAAACATCATTACCCAGAACACTGGTGCCCACATCGGCGCTGCTCATGGGTTCAGTTACAGCCGAGCTTTTTTTGAGGGGCTGGTGGACAGTGCCATTGCCCACGCCAAAAAGCTCGGTGCCACGGATGCCGCAGCGCAAGCCTCTGAGGGCTGCGGCCTGAGCGTTTCGGTGCGCAAGGGCGAGCTTGAAAACGTCGAGCGCAACCGCGACAAGTCGCTCGGCATCTCGGTGCACGTCGGTCAACGGCGTGGCAATGCCAGTACCTCGGATTTTTCGCAGGCGGCCATCGAGCAAACTGTGCAGGCCGCGTTTGATATCGCCCGCTTTACCGCTGAAGACCCGTTTGCTGACCTGCCCGACGAAGCCGACATTGCCCAACCCAGCGAACAGCGTACCGACCTGGACCTGTTTTTCCCGTGGGCCATTACCAGCGAACAGGCCGCAGTCTTGGCACTCCAAGCCGAAAGCGCTGCCCTGAAAGTTGACAAGCGCATTACCAACAGCGAGGGCGCGGGAGTGTCAGCCCAGCAGTCACACTTTTTCAGCGCCCATACCCACGGTTTTCGAGGCGGCTATGCCAGTTCACGGCAATCGCTGTCGGTGTCGCCCATAGCTGGCAAGGGCAAGGACATGCAGCGTGATGCCTGGTACACCTCGCAGCGCGACGCGCTGGAACTGGCCTCACCGGAGGCGGTGGGCCGCTACGCTGCCGAGCGCGCCCTGAGTCGCCTGCGTGCGCGCAAGATCGCCACTACCGAGTGCGCTGTCTTGTTTGAGTCGCCCTTGGCGGCTGGTTTGCTCGGGAGTTTTGTGCAAGCCATCAGTGGTGGTGCGTTGTACCGGAAAAGCTCGTTTTTAATGAATTCCCTGGGCAAGCAGGTGTGGCCCAAGCACATCGACATTGCCGAAGACCCCTTCGTGAAGCGCGGCAAGGGTAGCTCACCATTTGACGACGAAGGCGTGCGTGTGGCGGCGCGCAGCGTGGTCGAAGCGGGTAAAGTGCAGGGCTACTTTTTGGGCAGCTATTCCGCACGCAAACTGGGTATGAAAACCACTGGCAACGCCGGTGGTTCGCACAATTTGACCTTGAGTTCACGTTTGACACGTCCCGGTGACGACCTGGATGCCATGCTGCAAAAGCTGGGCACAGGTCTGTTTGTCACCGAACTGATGGGCAGCGGTGTGAATTATGTCACCGGTGACTATTCGCGCGGTGCCAGCGGCTTTTGGGTAGAAAAAGGCCGCATTGCATTTCCCGTGCATGAAATCACCATTGCCGGCAACATGAAAACCATGCTGAAAGACGTTTTAGCCGTAGGTGCCGATACCTACAACTACGGTGCCAAGACAGTAGGCTCGGTCCTGATCAAGCGCATGAAGGTGGCGGGGAGTTGAGTCGGGATTGTCAAAGTTTGAATCAAGCGCTGGTCGGTCAGCAGAGCAAGGTCATTGCCAACTACACCGATGCACACGGCCAAGCCGAATCGGTCGCTGCCACCCTAAGTGAAGTGGTTGCGGGCTCTCGGTCGGCACTTCAGGCAACGAACTGCTGCTGGGTCGCGCTTTTCCCGACACCTTGATCGGTGCTGCGGGCAACGACTCGCTTGAAGGTGGCTTGAAAGGCGATACCTTAATTGGCGGAACATGTGACGATGTTTATTTTGTTGACAAACCAGACGACATCGTTTCTGAAAATCCGGGCGAAGGCATTGATCGCGTCAATTCGACCATTAGCTATGCACTGCCTGTAAAAATTTCTTGAACGAGGTAGATTTGAACGTACCTGTCAAGGCCAACCTGAATCCCGGGGTGACACAAAACTCCATCAATGCAGACATTTCCAGCGCCAGCAGCACCGCTCATGTGGGGTTGGTAGGCTACCTGAGCGGGGAAGTGGATGGCAGCTATGCAGGTGCCACGGGGGCGCAAGATTTGGACGTTACGCAAGTTGACTACTTTGCCACGCTGCTTGGTGCGTATTCCGGCTTGCTGAGCGCGGCACAGTTTGGCTTGTAGGCTATAGTTTGTGCCATGATCAACCTCACAATTGCTAATCATGGACTTGTCAAATGCTTCGACTCGGATGGACTTATGATGAATAGCATCAGCGTCGGTCCTCTCGAGGGGATGGTTCGCAGAGCGTTCTTTGATAAATAATTCAAGCCGACTTCACAATCCGAAGGTTTATGTGATTGGCCAAAAAGTCCTCATTTTGCAACAGGTGTCGGCCATCAATGCCCAACTCAACAGTTCTGCAAAATATGGCGTGGATCTCAGGTTCATGCAGGTGCCGGAAATCATGGCAATTGCGCTTTGTCGATCGGGACTGACAATGCACAACCCCAGCAGAATTGATTAACTATTCACTATCAAACATGTTAGCTAAACGTATCATCCCCTGCCTCGACGTTACCGGTGGCCGAGTCGTCAAAGGTGTCAATTTTGTTGAACTGCGCGATGCCGGTGATCCGGTCGAGATTGCCGCCCGCTACAACGAGCAGGGTGCTGACGAACTCACGTTTCTCGACATTACCGCTACCAGCGATGGTCGCGATCTGATTTTGCACATCATCGAAGCCGTAGCCAGTCAGGTGTTTATTCCACTTACCGTGGGTGGCGGGGTGCGCACGGTGGACGACGTGCGCCGCCTGCTCAATGCTGGTGCAGACAAAACCAGTTTCAACTCGGCAGCCATTGCGAATCCACAGGTGATTCGGGATGCTTCGGCCAAGTATGGCGCGCAGTGCATTGTGGTGGCTATTGATGCCAAGCGGCGCCAGGGTGCAGAAACACAGCGACGCACGCCTTCGGGGCAGGTGCTGGGTGATGGGTGGGATGTTTACAGCCACGGCGGACGCCAGAATACCGGCCTGGACGCAGTCACTTGGGCGCGCCAGATGGCTGAGTTTGGTGCAGGTGAGATTTTGCTGACCAGCATGGACCGTGACGGTACCAAAGCAGGCTTTGATTTGGCGCTGACACGCGCTGTGAGCGATGCGGTGAATGTGCCGGTGATCGCCTCAGGCGGGGTTGGTACGCTGGACCATCTGGCGGACGGCATTCAACTGGGCAGGGCTGACGCGGTGCTGGCCGCCAGCATTTTTCACTATGGCGAATTTACCGTCGCGCAAACCAAAGCGCACATGGCCGCGCGCGGCATTCCAGTAAGAATCTGAAAGTCCAAAGCGGTGCTCAGACTTTATTGGTTAAAAGTGCCTGCAGCGCTTTCCAGATAAGCGTAGCGTGCTATAAAAATCATATCGTATTAAATCATCGACAATTTCACAATGAACTGGCTAGACACAATCAAATGGGACGCGCAAGGCTTGGTGCCGGCAATTGCGCAGGAGCAGGGCACGGGTGACGTGCTGATGATGGCCTGGATGAACCGCGAGGCACTGCAAAAAACTGCGGAGTTGGGTCGGGCTGTGTATTTCAGCCGCTCCCGCAATAAACTGTGGTTCAAGGGCGAAGAGTCTGGTCATGTGCAATTGGTGCACGAGATTCGCATGGACTGCGACAGCGACGTTATTTTGCTGAAAGTGACACAAACGGGCCATTCCCCGGGTTTGGCGTGCCATACCGGGCGGCACAGTTGTTTTTTCAGCATGTATGAGAACGGTGCTTGGAAAGTCACGGAGCCGGTAGATC
>CAIYNH010000787.1 GCA_903927495.1 uncultured beta proteobacterium | reverse complement strand
CTTGTGGCTAACCTCGCTCTGGGCAGTTTGGGCAACCGATTCAGAAGAGAACGCGATCGAACTCAGAAAACCGATCAGACATAAAAATCCACGTGATTTTTTTGTAATTGAGCTTTGCTGAGAGTGTGCCATGTCTTTATCTCCTGACGACGAACTTTCCGATCAACATAGTTTAAACGCAAAAAGTCTCGCAGCAGCAAGTACTTGCGAGACTTTCTTAAACCAAATCTACACTTAACCCTGAGGCGAGACTCGATCCGCCTTGCTATTTAATTTATTCAGGGCACTCAGGTAAGCTTTAGCGGAGGCAACCACAATGTCAGGGTCGGCTCCAACACCATTGACCACACGCCCACTATTTTGCAGGCGAACCGTCACTTCACCCTGACTTTCTGTCGAGCCACTAATCGCATTGACAGAATAAAGCACCATTTCCGCGCCACTCTTTACGTGAACTTCAATGGCTTTGAGTGACGCATCCACCGGACCATTTCCGTTGGCGGTACCAGTGACTTCTTTTCCATCCATTGTGATCACTACCGTTGCTTGCGGCATTTCACCGGTTTCACTATGCTGTGAAAGCGACACAAAACCATATTGATCATGACTTTGCGCCACATTTTCTTCACTAACCAGGGCCAGAATATCCTCGTCAAAAATTTCACTTTTCCGATCAGCCAAATCTTTGAACTTGGCAAACGCAGTGTTGATGTCGGCTTCGCTGTCCATCTGGACACCCAGTTCGAGCAGGCGTTGTTTGAAAGCATTACGACCGCTGAGTTTGCCCAATACAATTTTGTTAGCTGACCAACCGACATCCTCGGCACGCATGATTTCATAAGTGTCACGCGCTTTCATGATGCCGTCCTGATGAATACCTGAGGCGTGCGCAAATGCATTGGCTCCCACCACCGCCTTGTTGGGTTGAACAACAAATCCGGTGGTCTGGCTAACCATGCGACTGGCCGCTAAAATTTGCGTAGCATCCACCCCCAGCTCAAGATTGAAATAATCACGACGCGTGCGCACCGCCATCACTACCTCTTCCAAGCTGCAATTACCTGCACGTTCACCCAAACCGTTGATCGTGCACTCAACTTGCCGTGCACCACCAATCTTTACCCCGGCCAGCGAATTGGCAACAGCCATCCCCAAATCGTTGTGACAATGCACCGACCAAATAGCTTTATCTGAGTTTGGAACCCGCTCTCGCAAGGTTTTGATGAAGTTTCCATATAACTCCGGAATGGCATAGCCTACCGTGTCGGGCACATTGATCGTGGTAGCGCCTTCTTTGATGACGGCTTCTATCACACGGCACAAAAAATCCTCTTCGCTGCGATAGGCATCTTCAGCGCTAAACTCGACATCAGCCACACGATTTCTGGCAAATCGAACAGCTTGCTTGGCCTGCTCAAATACTTGATCAGGGGTCATCCTGAGTTTCTTCTCCATGTGCAAGGTAGAAGTAGCAATAAAAGTGTGAATTCTTGCACTGTTAGCATTTTGTAATGCATCTGCTGCCAGCGTGATATCACGATCGTTGGCGCGTGACAACGAGCACACAGTCGAATCTTTGATGGCATTGGCAATGGCTTTGATGGCTTCAAAGTCACCATTTGAACTGGCGGCAAAGCCTGCTTCAATCACATCTACTTTCAAACGTTCCAACTGGCGCGCAATGCGCAGCTTTTCATCGCGGGTCATGGATGCACCGGGCGACTGTTCACCATCACGCAAAGTAGTGTCAAAAATTACTAACTTGTCCGCCATTTCATTTCTCCTGGGTGTATTTCCAACGCAATAGAGCTAAACCGGTCAACAAAAAAGCCCGTAGCGTTTGCTTACGGGCTTTTTGGGTTCATGCAATCAAACGCTAACCACTACGGCCCGAAAAAGGTCGATTTAGCGATAGATTTAGGTGATGCATACGCTCAATGTACCACAGGTTGGATGTTACTTTGTGCATGGACGCATGAGGTTTTGGTACTTCACCTTCAAATCAAGACACAACCACCACTGTGCGAATTACTCGCTGAGAGCGCTTTCAGTAATGAACCACTATCACATCGACACCGCATTGACCGGACAGCACTGGCAACCGTTGCGCCTACGCCAGTTTGAACTGGTGCGCACATTGAAACGCGCCGAGGTGACTGAATCCTGTTGCGTAGCTAACTGAGCGCCGTAGAATGATTTGACACCTTCAATCACCTATTTGTTTAATACCTGGGGAGAAAGCATGAAGACAGCAACATCTGGCCTGGAGCCCTTAAGCGGCCTGGATGGCACCTTTTTGAACCTGGAAACGCTGGCCACGCCGATGCATGTGGGCTCACTCCACTTATTTGAAGTGCCCCCAGGATACCAGGGCGATTTTGAAGGCTCGGTGCGAACCATGATGGCTCAACGTCTGGTACCGGTGTTACGGCGCAGACTGGCTGCCATGCCGCTGCACATGGCAAATCCGATATGGCTACAAGGCGATGTCGATTTGAATCAGCATATTGAACGTATCCATATTCCTGCACCAGGCAACTGGGCCCAGCTGCAAACGGTAGTGGCCAACCTGCATGCTGATTTGCTTGACCGCACTCGCCCCTTGTGGATGCTGTATGTATTGGAAGGACTTGCCGGCGGCGAACAGGCCTATTATTTCAAGATTCACCATGCGATGCTTGATGGTCAGGCCGGGGCAGCACTAGCCGCAGCACTGTTTGACACATCTCCCAACCCAGCCCCACCGGCAAACATAGCGCCCATTTCCACCCGGATTGACCGTAAGCCTGGGGCCTTACGCCTGGTGGCTGCCGCTTTCAGGCATGATGCCACCCAATATGTGAAACTGGTGCGCGACTTGCCTGGTATGTTGCGCACGCTGGCGGGTTTGGTGCGCAGCTCTGGTGGGCAGGACCTCACTGCACCCTCGGAACCAGACAGTAAATCCAGCGCAGGTAAGCGTGGCAAAAGCGGTATGGCGTTTGGCCCACGCACACCCCTAAATGTCACGATTACCCGCGAGAGAGGTTTTGCCGCTGCCACTATTTCACTGTCCGAAGTCAAAGGCATCGCTTCAGCCTATGAGGCCACCGTGAACGACATCGTGCTGACGCTATGTGGTGGCGCACTTCGGCGCTATCTGGCACGACTGGGGTCTTTACCTAAAAAATCCCTGATAGCATCGATGCCGATCTCATTACGGGTCAAGGGTGACACCGACTTTCATACCAAGGCCACTTTGAGCTTGGTGAGCCTAGCCACCACCATTTCCAATCCGATCAAACGGTTGCAGGCGGTGCGCACCCATGCAAGCGCAACCAAAGCGGTGGCTAAAAAGGCCAAATCTGTCATTCCAACTGACTTTCCTTCCATTGGAGTCCCGTGGCTAGTGGGCACACTAGCCTCGTTGTATGGACGTAGTCGTATCTCAAACGCCATACCGCCGCTGGCCAATGTGCTGATTTCGAACGTGCCCGGCCCATCCATGCCACTGTATGTGGGTGGCTTACGCATGACCGGCTATTGGCCACTTTCCATAGTGGAGCACGGTGTGGGCCTGAACATCACCCTGATGAGTTATGCCGGCAAGTTGTGCCTGGGCCTCACGGCAGCACGCTGCGCGGTGCCTGAGGTGCAAATGCTGGCCGACGACTTCATGAGCGCTTTTGAAGAATTGCGGGCCTGCACCCTTGCTAAACGAGTCAAACCGATGAATGCTCCCAAACCTGATAAACCGACGATAGGCAAAGCCAAGTCCAAAAAGTCCTAAACTAAAACCCACGCCAAATGCAAACCCCTTTCAAGGTGGCTCGCCACCAACACTCTGGCTCACCCCACTTTTTGCACTCGCTGCTGGAGCCCCGCGCCCTGATTGAGGCAGCACTGCTGCCAGCATCACTGCCCCTGCTGATGCTGGCCCCCAGGGGCGATGGTCACCCGGTGTTGTTGTTGCCCGGGTTCATGGCTGACGAAAAATCGCTGTTTGTACTGAAGGCTTTTTTATCCCGCAAGGGTTACGATGTCCACACTTGGGGGTTAGGCCGCAACCTGGGCTTCCGCAGCAAACACGCCAGTGCTCTGCCACAAAAAATACGCTACCTCAACTACATCACCGGCCGCAAGGTGAGTTTGGTGGGCTGGAGCCTGGGTGGGGTGTTTTCTTTGTATGGTGCTGAAAATTCGCTTGAATGTGTGCGCTCGATCATCACGCTGGGTAGCCCGGTGAGCATGGACGCTCAGGGGAGCCAGTCGCCCTCAGCGGTCAAGGCACTCTACCGATTGGTGTCACACCGGCTTGGTTCTGCGGCACATACCATGGCCCCACGGGCCAAAAGCCTGCGCGAACACCGCCGCCTGGCTGTGCCAACCAGTTGCCTGTATTCTCTGGGCGACGGTGTGGTGCCGCCCCAGGAGGCCACCATTAATGGAGACCCCAGCATGCACGAAAACATTCGTGTTCCTGGCAGTCACATTGGCCTTGGATTCAATGGCATTGTGCTGTCGGTCGTAGCCGACCGACTGGCCCAGCCTGAGGGGCAATGGACTCCATTTGTGCCAACCGGCCTACTGGCGCAGGTGTGGCGTGCATTACCTCACGACGAAGCTGCCTGACACATGCCAAACACCCATCAAATCCCCATGCGACAGCTCAATGCGAGCGATGCGGCGTTTATTTATTCAGACAGCGCGCACGCTAACTCCAATGTATCCCTGCTTCATATTTATGACCAAAGCACCGCCCCCAATGGCGTGGTGCGTTTCAAGCAAATTTTGAATCACCTGGAAAACCGGCTGCACCAGTTGCCAGTGTTGCGACAAAAGGTTCTGCGGGTGCCACTAGACCTAGACTATCCGTATTGGGTAGAAGACGAAGCTTTTGACATTGAATACCATGTTCGCCATATTGCGCTGCCAAAGCCGGGGGATTGGCGGCAATTTTGTATTCAGGCGGCTCGCATTCACGCCCGACCCCTAGATTTGCAGCGCCCATTATGGGAAATGTATGTCATTGAAGGGCTTGACAGTTTTCTGGATTTACCAGAGGGTAGTTTTGCTGTGTTGCTCAAAATTCACCACGCAGCCATCGACGTAACGCAAGACCACTTAATCACAACGCTGCTGCATGACTTCAGCCCCGACCCACCCAAGCCACCACCGCCCATGCCATGGTTTCCACAGAATCCACCCGGTGGTCTGGCGCTGATGTGGCGTGCGGGTTTTCATGCCATCAGTTTTCCCCTTCGCATGATGGAGCCACTGACCCGGGGGGTGGGCATGATGGCATTGACTCTAAAGACATTTGCCAGCGAATTCTTACAGCGACCAAGTGAATTCCCGATGACGCGGTTCAATACAGTTGTGTCGCCGCACCGGGTGTTTGACACGCGCCGTTTTGTACTATCCGACTTTGAACCCATTCGCGCACTGGTCAAAGGTGCTTCGGTGAATGACGTGGTATTGGCTGTATGCGCGGGCGGCTTGCGCCGATACCTGGATTTGCAAGGTGAACTTCCGCGAGACAGTCTGGTGGCTGCTACCCCGATCAGCGTGCAAACCCCCCCATCCATTGACCAACAAGCTGGTTTTGCCTGGGCCCGGGTCAGTCTTCATACCGAGTTGGCAGATCCGATAGCGCGTCTACAAGCCATCACCAACACGACATCTTCTTCAGAGGTAATAACACAAGCATTGGGTGCACGCGAAATCACCGACGTTGCTCGCCACGCACCCCCAGTGGCGATCGCTGCCAGCACTAAGATGCTGCACTCTGCCACTGCCCGGTTGGGCGGCTGGACACCCTTTGCCAACTGCAACATCACCCATGTGATGGGGCCGCAACATCCCCTGTATTTGCAGGGTGCGCGACTCACCTATCTGTCAGCCATCATGCCCATTGCCGACGGCACTGGGCTGGTGTTTGCAGTCACCAGCTACAACGACATGCTGGTGCTATCGTTTACCGCCTGTTTCGATCAGTTGCCCGACCCCGAGTTGTTTGCACAGTACCTACGCGACAGTTTTCAGGAGTATTTGGTTCTGGCG
>CAIYNH010000786.1 GCA_903927495.1 uncultured beta proteobacterium | reverse complement strand
TCGCTGACCATCGACTTGCCTTTGATGATACGTTTGGCATCGACGCGCCGAGCAATTTCTAACGCGATGGCATTGGCTTCATCTGGCGTTTGTGCCCAGTGCACCTGAATGCCATTGGCGGTGAGCCTGGTTTCCAGCTGCTCCAGCAATTGTGGCAAATGCGCCAGGCTGTAGCGCCGAATGGCCGAACCCAAGTCACGCAGTCCTTGCAACTCCGTTTCGTCGGGGAATTGACTGCGCCGCTTGGCTTGTAAAAAGTCCATGGCACCGCGAAAATTTTTGCGCTGACCTGGGTCGTTCAGCACACTGCGGCTACGTTCCTTGAAATCTTCCATCGGGTGGATTTTGATGACCTGGCTCATGTTGATGCTCCTTCAACGGCAAGGTCTGGGTGGCGCAGCAGTACCACCAGTTCACGCGGGCCATGGGCACCGTAAGCCAGAGTTTGCTGAATGTCGGCGGTTTTAGACGGACCACAAATCAGCAGTGCGTTGGTTGGCAAGCGGTCTTTCCAACCCTCGGTGGTGATTGCTGAATGGAAGTCTGAATGAATGCTGCCCACATCCAACAGCACAAAATGCACCGATGGCACCAGTGACATCAGCCGTGGTTCAGACGGCGTGGGCCACAAAATGATGCTGCCAATTTCGGCGATGGCGCTTTTAGCCAGCGTCAACGAAGCGTCGACCTCGTCAAACAGCACGTCACGCCAACTGTCAATCGACTCGGTGTAGCGCTTCAAGCTCAGGTTGGCAGGTTGGCGGGCCTCCAGCTCGGCACCATGCGGGGTGTCGGTGCCGATCAGCAAATTGCGCAAACCTTTGGCCGCAGCAATGCCAAGCAAAAGTTCGACCCAAGTGCCAGCGGTGGTGTCATGCACCTCGGTTTTCACCGATTCCAGCGCGGCACGCAAACGGCTGACGCGCTGGGTCGTGTTTTCGTTGCGCTGGTGTGCGGCAAACCAGGCTTTGACATCGGGCAGCGCTGGCTGGTCTTGGTTGGGCGTGTCATCATTGGCATTATTGGCTGCGCGCAGCCGCCCCAGAATGCTGGCACGGGCGCTCAAGGTGTTGGCGGTGGCGCTCATGCTGCGTCTCCAGCAGTGCGGCGCCACAAAAAGCTGGCCAAATGTTCGCCCGGCAAGGTCGGCTGCGCGGACCCCGCCAGTTCATCCTGTTTGGCAGCGCGACCCGTGATGTTGAGCAGGCAACCGCAATCAGCGCTGACCACTCTTTGTGCCCCGGTATCGCGGATGGCTGCTACTTTGTCGGTCACGATGGCCTCGGAAATATCCGGATAACGCATGGCAAAAGTACCACCAAAGCCGCAACATTCTTCGATGCGCGCCTGCTCCACCACTTTGACGTGTGCCAGGCTGTCCAGCAAGGCTGCGCTGGTCTCGTGTGAGCCCATCTCGCGGCGTGCATGGCAAGAGGTGTGCAGCGCAATGGTGCAGGGCGTGCCCAGGTCAGGTTGCTTGAAATTCACCACATGCACCAGAAATTCGCTCAGTTCATACACCCGCTCGGACAGCTCAACGGCTTTGGCGTGCAACACCGGGTCATTGGCAAACAGGTGCGGGTAATGGCGGCGGACCATGCCGCCACAGGAGCCTGAGGGGATCACCACCGGCCAGGGCTCGACAAACAGGCTGAGCTGCTGCTGCGCCACGGCACGTGCTTCGTCGGGGAAGCCGCTGCTGTGGGCTGGCTGACCGCAGCAGGTTTGCTGCTCCAGGTAATGCACCCGGATGCCTTCGCGCTCCAGCAAGCGCACCGTGTCCAAGCCGGCCTCCGGCGTGAATTGATCGATCAGGCAGGTGGCAAAGAGGTAGACATCAGTGGGTTTGGGCGGGTACTTCCGCTCGAATTCGGGTTTGGGGTTCATGCGTTGTCTCAGTATGTATAAATGTGCCTGCCGATGTTGGCAATTTTTATCGTGAATGCTGTTGAAAGGGGCAAGTTGAAGTTGAAATTTTTTCATTTTCAGGTCAGCTGACCGGCGTGAACTATTTTCGAGCACTGCAGCTTATTTGTCGGCGCAGCGGTTGTGTCCGACTGGCTGCTAAACTCGCGCCCCATGCCGTTTCTGCACACCCTGCGCCAATCCCACTTCATCGCCCGCCTGGCGGTGGTGTGGTTTGTGTTGAGCCTGGGTGCGGCCATTGCCGCGCCGATGTTGAACCCTGCGGGTACGGTCGTGGTTTGCAATGCGGCGGGTGGCATCAAACTGGTGGCAACGGAGGCTGGCAGCACCGACACCGTACCGCACACGCTGGACTGTCCGCTCTGCGCCACCACCAGCACCGCACCACCAAGCACGGTGCTCACTCTTGAGTCGCAACAAAACCTGAGCTATGTGCTGCAAAGCATATCCGCGGCTCGTATCGCCGCGTTGACAGCAGTAGTGCCGCCTGCGCGTGGACCTCCGGCTTCCCACTGATGCATTAAATCTATAGCGCCTGTTGCAGGTGCCGTATGCGTTGCAGGACTTTTTTGTCGTGTAATTTGATGCTGAAACCGGCATCGCTGCAGGAATATTGAATTTTGCAGTGGCGCTATATTATTAGTAGCTATTAATGCTTGTTCAGCTTGTGTTGACACCTGATTGTTAATGTAAGTCTGGTTACTTTCACCCTGACTCTTTATTACCCCCTCGAAGGAAATCCCATGAAATTCAAATCCCTGATGACTGCCGTGGCTTTGGTTGGCACTGCTGCTGCTGCTTGCGCCGCCCATGGTGACGCAATTGATGTGCAAAACGCCTGGGCCCGCACGACTGTGCCAGGCCAGCAAGCCACCGGCGCATTTATGACCATCACCGCCAAGGACGGTGCCAAACTGGTGGGCGCAACGTCTGCAGTTGGCGTGGCCCAAGTGCACGAGATGAAGATGGAAAATGGCATCATGAAGATGAATGAGGTCAAGGGCGGCCTTGATCTGCCCGCCGGCAAAGCCGTGGAACTCAAACCCGGCGGCTACCACGTCATGCTGATGGACTTGAAAGCGCCGCTGGCCAAAGAAACCACCGTGCCTTTAACCCTGATGTTTAAGGATGCCAAGGGCGTTGAGAGCAAGCTTGAGCTGAAAGTGCCGGTGGCCGCAGTAGCCCCTGGTGCTGCAGCCAAACCTGCCGCCATGGACCACTCCATGCACATGATGCCGGCCAAATAAGCGCCGTTGATATGGCCAGTTGCTGCGAGTTGACTTTCTGCAGCAATGACTGCGTTACTTGCTAGGGTTGCGTGAAACAGCCCGGGGCCACACTTTTCGGCCCGCAAACGCGCAGTATTTCAAAGGCTGCTTCGTTCACGTTGCGAGCCCGCTCGACCCATTTGCCGCCCATGCCAGTCTTCACAGTGGTGATGTACCGATCGTCGTCATGAACGATGAAAATGCGACCGTCAGCCAGCATCGCCAAGCCTTCGGCCTTGTTGGTGAACTTGAAGGGTTTTCCTTCAGGTGTCCGCACCAGCTTCAAGTCGTGACCCAGTGCACCGCCATCGTCAGGCAGTACCCACAGATGTGCACCCACCCGTTGGTTGCTTTCGTCTTCAAAAGATGTCAGGACATACAGCAGATGGTTCACGGTGTCGTACTCCAGACTGGATACTCCCAGTTTCGGGCCCGGAAGTTCCACGGCAGCTGAAAAATCGCGCACCACAGCAAATTCGCTCGACTCATCGATGGTGAAGTCGCCGTTGAGTATTTTGTAGCGGCCCTCAATGAACGTAACTTTGTAGTCAAAAACCTTGTAGTTCTGACCGATTTCGCGCACGCCAAACAAGATTTTTTCGCCGGGCAGCAGTGCCAGGCCCTCCACCTTGAAATACTTTACCTGACTGCCATAGCGCTTCTTCAGGGCCTGCTCCAGTTTCAGTCTGATGGCCAAGGAACTGACGATGTTGCCACGCTGGCTGGCTGACACCACTTTGGCATTTTGTGGCGCATTGGCTGGCCAAGCAAGCAGGTTGTTGAATCTGTCCTGATTTGAATCATCCTCACGGTAGCGGTCAAAGGCGCTCATCGCCACCACATGCTGCCCATCGGTGGAGATGGATGTTCCCTCGTACTTGTTGACTGCAGCAAACGGAGCTTGGGTAAAAAATTGTTTTGGGCTGGCTGCATTGAATTCACCGCCTGCATAGGGCATGGAAAAAACACTTGCTTCGCTGCGGGATTCTGGCAGTTTGTCGTTGGCAAAGATCAATGTTCCGCCCTGCTCAGACTTGATCCAGACCACCGCCGAGATTTCGCAATTGACTTTTGCGTTAGAAGAACATTCGATCGAGCCCGATTGCTCGACCCGGGCCGTGTATTGAGCACTTGGCTGAGTGCTGGCGCAACCAGTCAGTCCGGCCAAGACACAGGTGGCAATCGACAAAAGACTGACAAATCTCATGGAGAAGCTCCGGTAGTTTGCAGAGGGCCGCCAATGGATTTTGGTAGGCACGGGTAATGCGTGGAAGCGGATTCTACGCAATCTGCGATGAAATTTCTTCGGCAAGTATTTGTGTATTGAAATCAAGAATGAAAATGCCACGATGATTGAAGCGCGCCACAATCTATAGCTTTCTAAGGAGTCAATTCATGCCGATCACCAAAGGTTATCAACAACTCGTTGCTGAGGCCATGGCCTTGGTCACCACATATTCTGTCGAGGAAGTCAGGGCGCGGCTGAATGAAGCCAATGTGCAGATTGTTGACATTCGTGACGTGCGCGAACTCGAGCGCGAAGGCACCGTGCCGGGCTGCTTTAATGCGCCGCGCGGCATGCTCGAGTTTTGGGTGGACCCAGCATCGCCGTACTTCAAACCGGTGTTTGCTGACGAATCCAAAGAGTTCATCTTGTTTTGCGGTGCCGGTTGGCGCAGTGCCCTGGCCGCCAAAGCCTTGCAAGAGATGGGCATGACCAATGTCGCCCACATTGAAGGCGGCTGGGCGGCTTGGGTCAAGCAGGGCGCGCCGGTCGAGTCGATGGAAGTGCACAAAGCCCGCCGACCGAGCAAGCACTGAATCGGTGGCCTGCGTGCGAGTGGCCGCATTTTTCTTGCGCCAATGGCGATGCCTGCCGTGGCTGGCGCTGGCCATGGTGTTGGCGGGATGCTCCAGCCTTCGGCCCTGGCAAAACCAACCGATGTTGTCGGTCAAGCGCGTGACTCCAGTGCAGGTAGAGGCTGACTTGCAAGACCAGTCGATGTTGATGCTGGTCAGCTTGTCAGGCGGCGGAGCACGTGCAGCAGCCTTTGGTTATGGTGTGCTGGAGGCCTTGCAGCAAACCCGGGTGCAATGGGGCGGGCGCAATATCGGCTTGCTTGATCAGCTTGACGTGATCAGCGGGGTCTCGGGCGGCAGCATCATTGCGGCTTACTATGCGGCTTTTGGTGCGCAAACTTTCCCGGCGTTCGAGCAACAGTTTTTGCAGCAAAATTTTCAGAGCACACTGGTCAGCACCATGCTGGATTTCAGTAGCCTGCGCGACCTGTCATCGCCCTGGTATGGCCGCTCCAACCTGCTGGCGCAGCGGCTCGATGAGCTTTACCAGGGCAAGCGCTTTGCTGATCTGCCGGAGCGCTCTGGCCAGCCCAGGTTGCTCATTTCTGCCACGGATTTGTCGTTGGGGTCGAGCTTCGAGTTCACCTGGAGCCAGTTTGCCATGATCTGCTCAGACCTTGGCAGCGTGCCCTTGTCGTTTGCGGTGGCTGCCTCCTCGGCGGTGCCGATAGCCTTGAGTCCGATGACGCTGAAGAACTACAACGACACCTGCCAGAAGCCGCTGACTGACCTGAAAAGCGCGCCGCAAAACGACTACCGTGTGCGTTTGCTGCGAGACAGTCAGCGCTCTTACATGGATGCTGCAAGCCGGCCCTTTATTCATCTGGTCGATGGCGGGCTGTCTGACAACCTCGGCCTGCGCAGTTTGCTGGACCGCTCGCAGGCCGACGGTGGCCTGCGTGGCAGCGTGCGCCAGGCCTCTAGAGCGGCAATTCACAAACTCGTGATCATTGCTGTCAATGCTGAACGTGATCCGACCGAGCACATCGACATGAGCGATAGGGTTCCTACTACTTTTCAGGTGATTGACGCACTGCTGTTTGGAACCGGTGCACGCGCTACCCAAGAGACGCTTGGGCTGCTGAGTGACACCACACAAGCTTGGCGCAAGGAGTTGAGTCGTGCCGCGACTGATGGCAAAGACCCGTTTGCTCCGGATGCGCAAATCCATGTCATCAACGTCAATCTGCGCGACACGCCTGAGCGCTTTGGGCGCCGGGCGCTACTGCAGATACCGACGGCGTTTTCCTTGCCTGGCTCTGATGTCAAGCAGTTGATCGAAGCCGGCCGCCATACCCTGCGCGAGTCGGCCCAGTTTCAAGCGCTGCTCAAGTCAATGGGCGGTGAGCAAGCGGTCCAGTGATCGCTTGTTATGAAACATAAAAAGCCTTCTGAAGCATATTTGACAGGTGATGGTAGCTATGAAATTTGAAGCAATATTGTTTGACTGTGACGGTGTCCTGGTGGACAGCGAAATGATCGTCAATGGGGTACTGCGGGACCTACTGGAAGCGCGCGGCTGGTCCATGACGGTGGCAGACTGCATGCAAGTCTTTCTGGGTAAATCGGTGCGCGACGAACGTGTGGCGATTGAGGCAAACACTGGTTTGCCACTCACCGAAGACTGGATGGTGCAGTTCTACCAACAGCGCAACCAGGCGCTTGCAACACATTTGCAGCCGATCCCCGGAGCGCGAGTCGCTGTCGAGGCCGGCTTTGCTTATACCCAGCAGCGCATTGCCTGTGCCTCGGGTGCTGACCGCTTTAAGGTCGAGATGATGCTGTCGCAGGTGGGGTTGATGGAGTTTTTTGCCGGACGCATTTTTAGCGGGCATGAGATGGCGCGCTCCAAACCTGCGCCCGATGTGTATCTGGCTGCTGCCCGGCACTTGAATGTGCCGCCAGCGCAGTGTCTGGTGATTGACGACACCCCGGTGGGTGTGACCGCTGGTGTCGCCGCTGGAGCCACCGTGTGGGGTTACTGCCCGTTGCCTGAGAACGCACCGGCTTTGTTGGCTGCCGGCGCGCATGAGTTGCTGCGCGATATGGCGGCACTGCCGCAAATGCTAGCCCAGGCCTGATTTGCGAAACTCGGCGGGCGATTGCCCGGTCCAGCTGCCAAAGGCCCGGATAAAACTTTTCTCGCTCTGAAAACCCACGGCTGCAGCCACCTGCTTGATCTGCAGTTGGGTGCGCAGCAGCAGGTCGCATGCCTGGCGTTGGCGCACCTCGTCTTTGAGGGCTTGCAGCGAGGCACCTTCCTCTAAGAGTTGCCGATGCAGTGTGCGGGTCGATATGTGCAGCAGTGCGGCCAGATCCTCGGCGCTGTGGCTTTGCTCAGGGTGGGCGCTCAGCGTTTGGCGCACACGCTGCACCAGCAGGCGGTCGCGCCGGTATTGCAGCACGGTCAAGGGCAGGGCGTTTTGCAGCATGTGTTGCAAGGCTTCCTCGTTGCGGCGCAATGGCAAGGCCAGGTAACTTCTGTCAAATTCAATAGCAGTCTGTGCATTCTGGAACTGCGCTGGAGCCGAAAAAAGCACTTTATAAACTGCCTGATGCACAGGGACTGGGAAAGCAAAGCGTGCGCCGGTAAGCGGGATCCGCGAATCGATCAGCCAACACGCCAAACCGTGGATGTTGCGCAGCACAGACACCAGGCAGAACTCGCGCAATGCGCCCAGATCGCGCTGCTCGGTGAGTTCAATGCGGGTCGTGTCTGCGGTTATATGCAGCCGCAACGTGATGTCAGCGGCGAGCAAAGCGTGATGCCGGCACCAGCGCTGTAG
>CAIYNH010000785.1 GCA_903927495.1 uncultured beta proteobacterium | reverse complement strand
CCTAGACTACAGCGTATTTGATGCCCTGCGCATACTGCACAGGCAAATCCGTGACCACGCCAGTAAGCGCAGTTCCGGCCACCCTGAGCGCGCCAATGATGTCAAGCTGTCACGCGGCGGCATTCGTGAAATCGAATTCATCGTGCAACTGTTGCAAGTGGTACGCGGTGGCCAATTCCCCGAACTGCGCACTCGACCCACCCTGAGTGCACTGCCACGGCTGGTCAAGGCCAACCTGATGCCAGCCAGCACGGCTCAGGCCCTGGCAATAGCCTATCTTTTTCTGCGCCAGGTCGAGCACCGGATCCAATACCTGGATGACCAGCAAACCCATGTTCTACCCACCCAGGAGCAAGATCTGAAGTGGATTGCCAGCTCCATGGGGTTGGATTCCTCACAACACCTGCTTAACCAACTCGATGCCCACCGCGAGTTGGTTGCGCAGGAATTCGACAAACTGCTAGGCGGTGGCGAAGCCGAATCCAAAAGCGGCCAGGGCGACGGGGGCGCTGGCGTGCACACCGTGCTGGAAGACCTGCTACCCCTGTTAAGCGAGGCCTTTCGCGAGCGCCTGAAAGCCTGGCGCGAGCATCCAAGAATTCTGGCCTTGCGCGACGAAGCCCGGATCCGTTTGATGCGCCTATTGTCACGCACTGCTCAGTGGGTACGCGAGGAAACCGTCACAGAAATTGCTGCCGTACGCCTGATCGACTGGATGGAGCCGCTGTTGCGCCGCGAGAGTTACCTAGCCCTGTTACTGGAGCGCCCCAATGTGCACGAGCGCCTGCTGCGCCTGCTGGGCGCTGCGCGCTGGCCCGCACGCTATTTGCTCCAGCATCCTGGTGTCATTGACGAGCTGGCGGGAGCCTATCTGCTGGTTGAACGTTTCAACTCCGAGGAGTTTGAAGCTGAGCTCGAGCACCGTCGTGTGGCGCTCATAGGCAGTGGCGAAGCTGACGATGAAGCCTTACTCAACTTGCTGCGCCGAGCTCACCATGCCGAAGTTTTCCGTACTCTTGCCCGTGATGTGGAAGGCAAGCTCAGCGTCGAGCAGGTTGCGGACGACCTCAGCGCCCTGGCGGATGCCGTCCTGCGAACGACGACCCGCTGGTGCTGGAACCGTCTGAAAAACACGCACAGAGAGACCCCGAAATTTGCCATCATTGCCTATGGCAAGCTCGGCGGAAAAGAACTCGGCTACGGCAGCGACCTTGATCTGGTCTTCGTCTATGACGACGAAGACGAGCAGGCCCCGGAAATCTACGCGCAACTGGTGCGAAAACTCATCAATTGGTTGACCGTCAAGACCGGTGAGGGTGACTTGTATGAGATTGACACTGCGCTGCGGCCCAACGGCAACTCAGGCTTGTTGATCACCAGCTTTGACTCTTATGCCAAGTACCAGCAACAACGTGGCTCCAACACCGCCTGGACCTGGGAGCACCAGGCCATGACCAGAGCGCGCTGCGTGCTGGGGGATGCCGCATTGCGTGCACGCTTTGATGCCGTGCGCCAAACCGTAATTACGGCTGCGCGCGATGCCGACAGTCTGCGCTTGGAAATTGCAACGATGCGCGAACGATTGCTTAGCGCACACCCCGTCAGAGGGGGGAAATTTGACATCAAGTACAGCCCCGGTGGCATGGTCGATGCCGAATTTGTGATGCAGTACCTGATCCTCTCCCAATCAGCAAGCCACCCTGAATTAATTGCCAACACTGGCAATATTGCCCTGCTGGAGCGCGCTGACGCGCTTGGCCTATTGCCTGCTGGGGTAGGTCACAACGCCGCCAGTGCCTACCGCTCCATGCGTCAGGTGCAGCACCGTGCCCGGCTCAACGAAGAGTCAACCCAGATCACGCCACCGCGACTGCAAGCTGAACGCGATGCCATACATATACTGTGGCAAGCCGTTTTCCAATCCCATTCCTGAAACAATCCATGCCCAAACTGTTACCAACAGCACTTTTACTGCTTACAACTTCTGTATTGATTAGCGCCTGCGACGGCACCCCCAAGGACACACACCCGCAACAGTTGGTCAGCAAGCGCCAGGCGATCTTCAAACAAATGACTAAAACACTGGAACCGATGGGCTTGGTGGCGCGCGACCATAAAGCCTACGAGGCGCTGGAATTCAAAGGCAGCGCGCTCAGTTTGCAACACCTGTCAAGCCAACCCTGGAGCTTGTTCACGCCAGATGGCAATT
>CAIYNH010000784.1 GCA_903927495.1 uncultured beta proteobacterium | reverse complement strand
ATTTTGATGTCCGTGAAGACCACGTCGTACTCTTGCTCACGGAGTTTTTCCAAGGCTTCAGCAGCATTCTGGGCGGTAATCACCACATAACCTTTTTCTTTGGAAAGAACACGGTTGAAACTTTTGCCAACCACAGGGTCATCATCGACAACCAATACTTTACGCAGTGCACTCATGATCATTCTCCTGAAAAAAAACCTGCTTCATTTGCGAAATTGCCATTAACTCTGATTCCCGGTCTTTGCCGCAATTTGCTGAAATTGCGCTTGGACTTGATCCTGTTAAGCAAACCCTGTGCCAATCCCTGTGCTATTTTGAAAATTGTTTATTTATCAATAACTTAGGGAAATTAGTGTCGGGTTATCCAAGTTTGATCGGAGGGTTGCATTTATTGAAGTACATTTTTTTCAGGCAGTATTTTTACTGCCAGGGCCTGGTTTCCCAGCGGATCAGATGCCAAAGCGGTGAATATTTTTTTTATACAATACGATGGCGTTGATCATGAGTCAATGCATACTCACCGATGAATCCAACAGTAAAGGAAACTTTTCAATGAAAACTTCAATGACCAAAAAACGCATGCTTCTTGCGGTTTTGGGTGTGGCAGCAGCCAGCCTGACGACCCTGTCATATGGTGCTGTCGATGCGGATGCGGCCCAGTCATTGGCCAAGAAAAGCGATTGCCTCAAATGCCACGCCATCGACAAGGACAAAAAGGCGACTTCGTTCAAGAAAATTGCCGAAAAATGGAAAGGCAAAGCTGACGCACAAGCCAAGCTGACAGACACCCTGACCAAGTCGCCCAAGGTCAAGCTAATCGATGGTACCGAAGAAGATCACAAACCAATCGCCACCAAAGATGCCAACGAGATCAAGAACATCATCGACTGGATCCTGTCCCGCTGAGTCGGTCAGGAAAAAGTCTTATCCTGACGCTACTGAAACGTAGCGCAGGATCCTTCTTGGTAACGGCGCATCGCCCACCTTTTGTGGAGCATGGCCCCATTGGCGGCGTTGATGACATCGTCAGGGCCAGCTGGCTTGGCCAGGTAGTCGTAAGCGCCTAACATCACAGCTTCTTTGGCTGTGTCAACCGCCGGGTAGCCGGTGATGATGATGACTTCACTGGTCGGCCATTGCTGCTTGATGGCTTTAAGAACGGTCATGCCATTCATGCCAGGCATCATCAAATCCAATAAAACAACATCGAAAGGACGCTGGCCCATGACTTGCAGGGCATCCTGTCCATTGCAGGCGGTTTCCACGTTGCAGTGCTCTCCTGCCAGTGATCTGGCGAAGCTGAGCCGGACAACTTCTTCATCGTCAACCACCAAGATTTTTGCTTTGCTGTTCATTTTGCTTACCTCATCGGTTATGTTTGCATGAATATAAGCAATTCCTGTGCCTGATCCTTGGATAACTTGGAAATTCACTTGTTAATCAACAGCTTAGGGGCAATTAGCGGCTCGAGCGTGTGCCATTGCGGGACTCCTGGATGGAACCCAAGTACAAATTTGATATGCGTCGTTGTATTGCAAGTCCAAGCTTCACTGATGAGCACCGCTGGCGTAGCGGCATCTTTCGGTTTTTCCAGGCCCCGAGAATCCACTTTGACTAATCACAGAATCTGGCTATAGAGCTTGTCTACCAAGCATTAAGTGCTATAAAAATAGAAGCTAATCTTTGGGCCGAAAGCTGATTTCCAGCAATGCCGGCACCCGACCATCGCTGTCACGCGGAAGTACCTCGGTTTTGTCAATGGCTTTGAGCACAGCCTCATCCCATGCTTTGACCCCACTGGACTTGAGCAATTTTCGACCGACGATGGTGCCATCAGGTGCCGTTCGCACCTCTACTTCAGCGCTAGGGTTGCCGAGGACATCATTTGGATTGAAAACAATATTGGGTTTGATGCGGGCGCGAATCCGACCACCATAACTGGCCGACGGACCGGCTGATTTCAAAGATGTTCCGGTAGCGGTTGCGGCTCCACTGGCACCGGCCATGCCGGTCATGCGGGCGAGATTGGCTTGGCGTTGGACTTCAGACTGTTTGGCTTCGAGATCGGTTTTTTTCTTCTCAAGTGTGTCTTTCTTGATTTTTTCAGCAAGTTCCTGTTTGAGTTTGTCTGCTTTGAGTTGCTCGGCCTTGCGCTTGTCCTGGCGGATTTTTTCCTGCTGCTGTTCAAATTCAAGCTGCTGTTGCTTTTGGATCCGCTGTTTTTCCTGTTCCAGTGCAATGTCAACTTTTGTTGGCTGCACCTCCAGTTCGGGTTCCGGTGTTAATGCTGGTGCTGGTTTGGGTGCTTCAGTTGGTTCTTCTATGAGCCTTGGGGCAGCTTCCTCAGGGATTGCCGACCAGAGTTCGGCTTCGGCACTGAAGACAGGTGCCTCACGCCGCCACTCCACCCCCAGTTTGAGTCCCGCTATCAGTAACGCGTGTGCAAGCACGGCCAGTATCAGGGCTCTTAGCAGCCCCGGCGTGGGTGGGGGCGCAAACTCAAGACGTTCCGACGCAGCGTGCATTTTTTAAGGCTAATTGGCCAGTTGCACCGACAGACCAACACGAGCGATACCAGCGCGCTGCAAAGTGTCCATAACTTTGACCACAGACTCGTATTTGACGTTTTTATCGGCACTGATGACTACTGCCGAGTTGGGCACTCCACCTTGCGCCTGCTTGACGACGCTGGCGATTTCTTTGAGCGTGATGCTGGAGGTCTTGTCTTTGAGCTTAAGTTCCAGCATTTCATCTTTGCCGATGATGATTTGCACTACCTGATCGGGTTGTTTGGCGGCTTTGCCGACGCTGGGCAGGTCGATCATGCTGGGCGCAATCAGCGGTGCGGTGACCATGAAGATGATCAGCAGAACCAGCATCACATCAATGAAGGGCACCATGTTGATTTCACTGATGGTGCGCCGTCCCCTGCCACGGCTGACAACAGAAGCCATGCTCAGTGCCCCGAAGCGGATTGCGCGCCAACGTTGCGCTGCAAGATGTTGGAAAACTCTTCGATGAAGGTCTCCAGACGAATCGCGATACGGTCAATGTCATGGGCAAAACGGTTGTAAGCCACCACCGCCGGAATGGCGGCAAACAGCCCGATGGCAGTCGATACCAGCGCTTCGGCAATGCCGGGCGCAACCGTTGCTAGGGTCACTTGTGCCAAGGCGGCCAGGCCGGTGAACGAGTGCATGATGCCCCACACGGTACCAAACAAGCCAACATACGGTGACACCGAGCCGACCGAGGCCAGGAAGGACAAATTGGTCTCAACGACATCCATTTCTCGCTGAAAGCTGGCTCGCATGGCCCGGCGTGCGCCATCCATCAGCGCCGATGCATCGGTAATGCGGCGTTCACGCAGCTTTTGATATTCACGCATGCCGCTGGCAAAAATGCGCTCCATGGGGCCTGCGGCTCGGGCGTTTTTAGTGGCTGCCGCAAATAAATCATTCAAACTGCTGCCAGACCAGAATTCGCGCTCAAAGGTGTCGTTGAGCGCTTTTACCTTGCTCAGCGAGAACAGTTTGCGAAAAATTGCAGCCCAACTGGCTACCGAGATGACGATCAGAAGCAGCATCACCAGTTGCACGACGATGCTGGCATTCATCACCAGATGGAAAATAGAGAGGTCTTGGTTCATGTCAGGGCAGTCAAAATATTTGATGGGATTCTGGCAGGTTTGATGGTGCTGGCATTCACCCAGCCGGCGCGGATGGTGCCTTCGCACAGCAATACCGGGCCAGTTGCGCTGATTAAAGAAGCTTGTTGATGGATCGTCATGGAGGCGCGACCCGCATTCAGCAGTGTAGTAGTCACCAAAAGTTCGTCATCGAGCCGGGCGCTTTGGAGGTAGCGGATGTGGGCATCGCCCACCACAAACATGCCACCAGTGGTTTGCCGCAGCGCGTGCTGTTCGATCCCCTTGGAGCGCAGCCACTCGGTGCGTGATCGCTCAAAAAATTTAAGATAGTTGGCATAAAACACAATGCCACCGGCATCGGTATCCTCCCAATAGACGCGCACCCGCCAGGTGAAGGTCTCGGCCTTCTCGTGCTTCATGCCAGCAGTGCCTTCAGTCGGTCAATGGCGGTGTGCAGTTGTGCCATTGAGTTGGCAGTTGAAAAACGAATAAAACGTTGGCTGTCGGCGCTGCCGAAGTCGCGCCCCGGTGTGACGGCCACATGGGCTTTGTTCATGAGTTCAAAGGCCAGATTCCAGCTGCCGCTGATGCCCAGTTTTTCACAGGCGGCAGAGCAATCGGCCCAGGCATAAAAGGCACCGTCGGGCATGACGGGCACGTTGAAGCCGAGCGCGTTGAGCGCTGGAATGAAGTAGTCGCGCCGGGCTTTGAATTCAGCACGACGGCGCTCGTATTCATTCAGGCTCTCCTGTTCAAAACAGGCAAGCGCGGCATATTGCGAGAGGGTGCTCGGGCAAATAAACAGATTTTGAGCCAGTCGCTCGATCACAGCAACCAGGGGTTCGGGCACCACCATCCAGCCCAGACGCCAACCGGTCATGTTGAAGTATTTTGAAAAACTGTTGATGCTGATGATTTGCTCATCGATTGATAACGCTGTATGCCCGAAATTTGGATCGTAGCTCAGCCCCAGATAAATTTCATCGATCAGGGTGATGCCACCCTTGGCACTGACAACTTCGTGAATGCGGCGCAGTTCATCCGGGGCAATCGAGGTGCCGGTCGGATTGGAGGGTGAAGCCAGCAGCACACCTCGGGTACGCAGCGTCCAGGCCGTGGCTACTTTCTCGCTGGTAAGCTGAAAACGCTCGGTGGCAGTTGTTGGTATCAGCACGGCGGTGCCATCTGCAGCCGAGACAAAATGTCGGTTACATGGGTAACAGGGGTCTGGCATCAGAATTTCGTCGCCGGCATCGATGAGTGCCAGACAGGCCAATTGCAGGGCGGCTGAAGCTCCGGCTGTGACCACAATCCGGCTGGCAGGCACGTTTAGGTCAAAACGGCTGGAATACCAACTGCTGATCCGTTCGCGCAGTTCAGGCAAGCCGGTGGCTTGGGTGTACTGCGATTTTCCCCCACGAACCGCCTTCACGGCAGCTTCCTGAACCCGCGGCGGTGCGCTGAAGTCGGGTTCACCAATGTTCAAAAAGACCATTGGGGTGTCGGTATGTGCGACCTGAGCCGCCACCGCGTTGGCAGCCTTGGCAACCTCCATCACGTAGAACGGCTCAATGCGCTGGGAGCGAGTTGAAATTCTCATGTGCGTGATCAGGCCCGAGCATGACTCCGGTCGGTTGAAACTTCCGCTTCGCGCAATTGTGTAGCTAAGGCATTGAGAACCCCGTTAACGTATTTGTGCCCGTCGGTGCCGCCAAACTCCTTGGCCAACTCTATGCATTCGTTGAGCACCACGCGCCAGGGCACGTCAGGGCAATATTTGAACTCGAAGGTGCCAATCCACATTACGGCGTGCTCGACCGGGGAAATTTCGCTAAATTTGCGATCCAGCAGCGGTGCGATCAAGGCATCCAAATCGGCTGCGTGTTCGGCACAACCGTGTAGCAAAGCATCAAAATGAAGGGCATCGGATTTGTTAAATCCAGCCAGATCACGGGTGAAGAGGTCGATGTCAGACACTTCATTTTTCCCCACCAGTACCTGGTAAAGCGCTTGCAAGGCAAACTCCCGGGCCCTTGAGCGTGGCGACTTGCTTGCCGCTTTAAGCACGCCGGTGCTGGTGAGTCCTTTGCGGCTTTGGCGTGGCGGGCGTGTCGACGGGGTTGGGTGACTTGATTCGCTCATGATATGGCTTCCAGTAAATTGGCCATCTCGACTGCCACGCGCGCGGCATCACGACCTTTGTCAGTTTGACGTGCAATGGCCTGTTCCATACTCTCAGTGGTGAGAATGGCGTTGGCTATGGGCAACTGGTAATCTAGCGCAACGCGACTGACACCTGCGCCAGACTCATTGGCCACCAGTTCAAAATGGTAGGTTTCACCGCGAATAATGCAGCCCAGAGCAATCAGTGCATCAAATTTTAATTTTTCGGCCATCGCCATCAAGGCCACCGGAACTTCCAGTGCGCCGGGTACCTGGACCAATGTGATGTGTTTTTCGGGAACACCCAGCGCCAGCAGTTCAGTTTTGCAAGCGGCGGCGAGCGCATCTGTCACGCTCGAATTAAAACGGGCTTGCACCACCCCAATGGTGAGTTTTTTGCCGTTAAGGCGATGGTCAGTGGCATCGAGTATGCCTTGGTCAGCGTTCAGCATAGGGTTTTCCGGTTGATTATTTGGTGACGTAGCCGACGATCTCTAGCCCATAGCCAGTCATACTGGGCATGCGCCTGGGGTTGCCCAGGAGTTTCATTTTGTGGACACCGCATTCGCGCAAAATCTGTGCGCCAACGCCATAGGTGCGCAAGTCCATCCGGCCACGTTCCGGGCCGTGGCTGGCGCGCGCAGTGCCATCAAACTGCGCCAGCAATTGCGCACCGCTTTCGCCGCAGTTAAGAAACACCACCACGCCTTTTCCCTCGGCAGCCACCCGCGCCAGACTGGTGTCAAGACTCCAGGAGTGCATGGCCCGGCCAACCTCGAGTGCGTCCAGAACCGACAGCGGTTCGTGGACACGGGCCAGCACCGTGTCGTTTTTGTCCCATTGGCCTTTGACCAGTGCCAAATGCACACCGTGCGCGGTTTTGTCTTTGAAGGTATGGGCCGTAAATTCACCAAATGCAGTGGTCATGGGGCGTGAGCCCAAATGTTCAACCAGTGATTCAACGCGACTGCGGTGGGCAATCAAATCGGCAATGGTGCCAATTTTCAGGTCATGCTCGGCACCAAACAGTTGCAAATCGGGCAGGCGGGCCATAGTGCCATCGTCTTTCATGATTTCGCAAATCATGGCCGCTGGCGCGCAACCTGCCATGGCGGCCAGATCGCAGCCTGCTTCGGTGTGTCCGGCACGAATCAGTACGCCGCCTTCTACCGCTTGCAGCGGAAATACGTGACCGGGTTGCACGAGATCCTCGGGTTTGGCATCTTTGGCGACGGCCGCCTGCACCGTGCGGGCCCGGTCAGCCGCCGAAATGCCGGTGGTGACACCCTCGGCAGCCTCAATGGAAACAGTAAATGCAGTGCCTTTTTTGTCGCCATTGCGCGCTGTCATGGGTGTCAGTTGCAGACGTTCGCAGCGATCACGGGTGAGCGTCAGGCAAATCAGACCGCGCCCAAAGCGGGCCATGAAATTGACCGACTCGGCCGTGACGTGCTCCGCTGCCATCACCAGGTCACCTTCGTTTTCGCGGTCTTCTTCGTCGACCAGAATGACCATCCGGCCAGCACGCATGTCGGCTACGATGTCTTCTACAGGGGAAATGGTCACGGGTTCCAGTGAGATCATGAGGGTATCTTTGCTAAATCGGGGGTGAAATGTTAATGAATTAACGCACTGCGACGTCAGTCTCGAGAGGGGTGATGCTGAGCATGCGCTCCACATAGCGCGCGATCATGTTGAATCTCGTCAAACGCCAATAGGCATGCGGCTTTCTTTTGGAAGTACTACTAAATACCGTCATAAATACCGTCATAAATAAATGGTGTGAAGAGTCTTTACTCGTTAACCATCCATTTTCGCATGCTCGGTGATTTCCACAGGCAGGAATCGCACATTTCATATGGATTCCAGCTTACGTCATGCAGCGGTGTCGATACCAGACTGCTCGTTCGAGGCTGCGATGCCGCTCTTGATGATCGACTAACGAGCCACGTGGAGGAGGGGATATCCACCCGCCCACCATATTGAAAACGTTAGGAGTCACTGTAAAGGCGACGCCTTCACAAGGCTGCTTCTGACACCGAAATCCGTGACAAAAAACCGGAAGCGACAATTTAGCCTGCTGTATACACGAAGTTATTTAGTCAAATTTTCTGAAACTGCTCCTATTACAATAGCACCGTCAAGTCGAACTTTCGCCAACCGAACAGCAAGATTTGACACCAGTGGCGTAAGCAGCGCCCGATAGTAGCGATCTGAGTTTTCACTCACGACTCGCAAACAGACTCCCTTTTCATTACCTCACCGGGACCAAGTTCAACCCCTGGCGTTGTGCTGCGCGCGCT
>CAIYNH010000783.1 GCA_903927495.1 uncultured beta proteobacterium | reverse complement strand
GGTGGTGGCAACCATGCCGCCCACGTCGACCTTGGCATTGGCTCCAAACAGCACGCCCGAGGGGTTGGTCAAAAAGACCTTGCCGTTGGCAGTGAGGCTACCAAAGATCAGCGAGGGGTCGGTGCTGGTAACGCGGTTTAACGCTACCGCGTTGGCATTGGGCTGGGCAAAATTGACGGCCGCGTTGGCACCGATATTGAAGGTGTTCCAGTTCACCACCATGTCTTGGGTGGCCTGGGTGACGCGCATGTTGGCACCGCTTTGGGTGATGGCACCGCTGCCAGCGCCGACACTGCCGCCGGTGGGCAGTGCGCTCACGTCCAAGGCCATGGCGTGACCCGAGATGGTGGCCATGAATGAGCTGAGCAGCGCCTGCAGCAAGGCGCTGATGCGCAGGCGCGGGCGGAAGATGTAGGTGAGGGTTTTACCGCCGGCGATTTTGACCTTGAAGTAGGTGGCCTTGACTTTGGCAACGGCTGAAGTTACGACGCTGGTCTTTTTGGTGCTGGTTTGGTTCACTGTGTTGTTCCCGTTGGCGATGCAATTGTTTTGAGATGTGGTGTTGCCGGCAGTGGTTTGGCCGCCATGCGAAGGGGTGGGAGTATTCATGGGTTTAACTCCTTAGAACTGTTTGGAGGCTTGCAGCCAGAAGCGGGCGCTGCGGGATTCGCCGTCAGAGTCGCGCCCGATGGCATCAACACCAGGGTTGCTGCCCAGTTTCCAGGCCACGCTGCTGCGGATGGAATAGTTGCCGTCTTTGTAGACGTTAAGGCCAAAGCCGGCGCCGGTCAGGTTGTAGGTGTTGGGAAAGTTGGGGCGACCCGTGGGCTGCCAGCCGCTCCATGCGGTTTGGTGCAGCATGACGCTGCCGGTGTCAAGGAAGCCGACCAGTTGCATGTTGGCAAAGTTGATGCCAGGCACGTTGTAGCGGGCCTCGAAGTTGATCAGGCTGCCCGAGTCGCCAGCGGCTTCGCCTTGCGGGTAGGCACGCACGCCGGTGCCGCCCAGCACAAATTTTTCAGAGGAGTCAAGGTTGCTGCTGGTGGCTTGGCCGCTGAGCGAGGCATAAAAGCTCCAGGCATCATCAATGCGCTGCAAGCGCGACAGGCTGTAGCCAACCTTGGTGTAGGTGCCGTTGGTTTTGGCCGTGATGGCATCGTTGGCAGCGTAGTTGGTATTGCCGGTGACATCGAGCGCGCCAAGGGTGTAGGTTAAGCTGCCCGCTAGCAGACCTCCGCCGCCATACCCATCTCGCCGGTCTCCCGAGAAGCCCAACGAGTAAACACCCGCTGTTTTGCTGGTGACGTTGATTCGGTTTTGGTCGTCAGAGAGGCGCTTGGCGTCATAGGTGGCGGTGAGGTAGGCGTTGTCATTGCGTGAGCGCACCAGTGGGTGCACGGCAAAAAGGCTGGTTACGCCAGAGGAACCAGAGGCTTGGAGGGATTCAAAGTCGCCGCCCAGTTTGTAGTTCATTTGCGAGTAAGCCACACCGAGCTTGGTGCCCCGTTTGCCGACCGGCAAGCTGTAGGCCACGCGGCCGTAGTTCATATTAGAGCCGCCAGTCATGGCGCGCACCACGAGTTGGTCGCCCCGGCCAGACATGTCGTTGTAGTTAACGGTGGCACCGGCCCGAATGGAGCCGGTGTATTTGTTGCCAAAGTTGTCGAGGTCAATACTGCCGGTCCTGAGCTTGCCCTCGGTGGTTTCAATCACCAGATCAGAGGTGCCAGGGGTCGCACCAGGGACCAGGGTTGATTTGACATCAATGCCAGGTAAGTCATTGAGGAGCATCAGACCGCGCTCAACGTTGCGCTCTTTGATGGCGGCACTCAGGGGCGCAGCGCCTGCTACTAGGTCGTGAGCAAGTGTCTCGGAGAGTCGTAGTTCGCCGTTACGGACAAATTTGATGCTGCCCAAGCGGCCTTCAATGACCGCGATTTCGAGGTTGCCGCTGGCGATTTCTTGTGCGGGCAAGTAGGCGCGGGCAACAAAGTAACCTTGGCTGCGGTAGTACTCGCTGATGGTGCTGGCGGCTTGGTCGAGGCCGGCCAGGTCAAGCTCTTTGCCGACCTGGTCGCTCAGTAGCGCATTCAGGACCGATTCCTGAATCACGGTGTTACCTGTGACCCTGAAGCTGACAACTTTGACCTTGACACCGCCCGGTGCGACCAGCGCTGGTCGCTCAAATTGCTGCAGGTCCATGGTGGGTGATTTAGGCGGTGCCGCTGGTGGTACCGCTGGTGTTAGCAGCAATGAGCCGGCATTTGGCGGCGCGACTTGCGCAAAGACAGAGGCAGCACCTAATGCAAAAAGTAAGCCCAAATGATGTGACAGGCGACTCATTTTGAAATTTGATTTCATGGAACACTCTTTATTAGGAAACATTTAGATCACTCCATTCGTTGCGGCAATAAGCGGCAAAAAAACAACATAGACTTGCAAAACAACCCATTCCCAGTGACTACCCGCCACGGTGGAACGCAAAAAAAACTGCGTCCGCACCAATAACCCTGTAGGTTTCACCTTTGAAAACTACAGGCGTTACACGTGCAGACGCCCTATTACACTTTTTCACCACCGGTTTATACCATGCAATATTTGAATAATTTGTATCAAATTGCAACGTCTTTTTAATGCTGCAACGCAGCATTTTCACTGGAGCCACTCAGAAAGCGCCTACCCCCAGACTTCGCCAAAAGTTGGGATAGAACAAATGCGCAAGTTTCCCTGCGCTACCATGCGTTTCATGACCGCCCCACCTGACCAATACGACACGCCCTGGAAAGAAGCCGTTGAGCATTACTTTCCTGAATTCATGGCCTTTTATTTCCCACAGGCCCATACTCAGATTGACTGGGACAAAGGTCACACCTTTCTGGAGC
>CAIYNH010000782.1 GCA_903927495.1 uncultured beta proteobacterium | reverse complement strand
GCGTGCGCGCGTGGCCGCGTGCTCGAAGAGTCGTGCTCCGTAGCCTCTGCCTCTAGCATGTGGCAGTACCGTCACACCAAATTCGGCACCGGTGTCCTGAATGTCGCCAGTCGCATAAGCGAGGTGGGCTACGGCAATTAACAGCAGACTGCGGTCATAAATCCCTAAAATTTCATCACGCTCAAAGTCCAGTGCCGTTACGTATTGTTCAATCTGTTGATCATTCGCGCAGTAGCCAAAGCGCAGGTACCGATCTCGCGAGCTCAAGAAGAGCAGATGTCGCGAGATTCTCTCTCTATGGTTGGTACCCAGTGATCGAATTGGCACCACCGAAACTGCTTTTGGAACGTGCAAGGTGCTTGTGCTTTTTCGCATACTTGGAAGCCCCCACTTTGGGGACCAGTTTTCCAACACCTCACTCGCCGAAGTCCATATCGCTGCGCAACGGGCGCGCACTGAACTGGCGCCTATGGTCGTTCTACTTGTCAAGCTTGTCATGGTTTTTGGCGGTGTTGCCGGTTGGTTCTTTGTCCCAGTAGGCAGAGCGCTGATAGTGCTGGTACAACTCCAATTCATGCTGGCGGTTCAGCTCAGCGCTGGAGTCGAAACTCGGGCTGGACTTGATGGCTTGGCGGTTGATATTGAAAGACACCTTGGAATCTGCCCAACTGATGGCGTCAATCCAGTTCGGCGAGACCAGAACTTGGTGGCCGCCCCACCAATTCGAGGTATCGACAACCAGGTAGCGCAGTGCCCAGGTGTCTTCGTCGACCAGCATCCCCCGCACATGACCAACATCGCCATCGTTGGCGTGGACGTGATAGCCCACCACGGCGTTACAGCTGCGCAGGTGCGGATCGTCCTTGGCGTGCTGCGCGGCAGCGATCTTTGCCACCTCATTGGCAGTCAGTCCACTCCCGCCGGGGGACATTTGCGGAAAGTACAGGCCGTCTCCCCACAGGCCCGAGCCACCCCAGTAATACGGGTATCCGTAATAGTCTGAATAGCTCATCTCGTGTTCGCGTGAGACGGGCTTCTCAGTATCAACGTGCGGGCTGTTCTTGACCTGATCCCGGTTAATGCGCACAGGAAGGCGCTTGTGCAGCCAGTCCGGGTGCATCAGGGAAAACGGTGAGATGAGCACTTTTCGGCTCATGAGCCAGGAGCCTGTGTCCACGACCAGGTAGCGAATCACCCACGACTCGTCATTGAAGAAGAAGTCTGTGACGTGTCCAATCTCTTCGTCGGTTGCACCAATGGTGTAACTCGTGAGTTCCTGCATGCTGCGTAACATCGTCTGTCCTTTAGTTGGTCTTACCACCAGCACAGTGGTTCAGCGGGACAAGTGTGCGCTCACTGCCGACGCTGGTCCGTTCGGTAGCACGCAGACTGCGTTGCTGCAACTTTTGACAATGCGGCCAGAGTCTGCCTTGGGCTCTTTTTGAAATTCATCATCAGCACAGGAGCTTAGATGACACTCACTCTTCACCCAGCCCACACCCCAGAACTGACTTCCACAACCACGGCGCAAGACCACCATATCAAGGCGGCAGAGCACCTTTGCCTTGCCTCGACCTGCCACAAAGAGACTGCAAAGCTGATTCAGGGGGGAGACCACCATGCTGCTTCAAGTCAAGCCAAGTTGGCCGCAGAGCACACTGCACACGCTGCGCATCAGGTTACTCAAGCGCAGAAGAAGAGTTCAACTAAACCCACGGCGGGCAAGTAGCACTGACCTAGCCCTATTAGGGCGATGCGTAGATGATTCCAATTCCGACTGAAACAAACCCTGGCAGTGGAAGTTTTCCGATTGTTTGTGTTGGCGCATCAGCAGCCTCCCACCCGTGCTTACCCACAAGAGTTTTGCCTTCGGCCTGACCCGTTTCGTTTGCCAAACACCCAGTTGAAATCCTGACTCGCAATGAAGTTCAGCCACGAGCATCCTTGGGAGGGAATCGCCATCTACTGCGCGCTGCGCAGACCCGTGTTGAGTCATTTCCGACTCAAGCCGGCCGAAACCTGTCAAGAATTCGCGGCGACAGACGCCATTGACGCGTTGGCTGAACTTCATTGCTAATCAGGTTTGAAATTGAAAACAGGAATACGCAGAAAACCGGGGCAACGCCGTCCAGTTGCGTATGAGACGGGGGCAGCTTAAATTAACTGAAATATTGTCTTGACACTGGGGTCCACTTTAGTTGTCATCACCGCCTTTGTCGGCGGGGTCTACAAGTTTTACCCAAGTGCCGTCTGCTTGCTTCTGGTATGGCATGCGTCGCACGGAATTGGTGGGATCCTTGTATTGAATGAGCATGTACAGCATGTACAGCATGTCGGCCGTATAGGCAGCTTTCAGTGTGAATGTGGTGTGACTTCTGTCGCCGGGTTTGCCGCCGAAATTGGCGCCACCAGTAGCAGTTCCATTAAGTGGTATGGCCTTCGCCCACACGGGGTCGGCGGCACCGGTTGCCAAGTCGGGGGCTGTGCTGGTGAAGGCCGCAACCACAGTGTTGGGCGCTACCTTTTCCTCAACCGCCTGGCAGCCCATCAGACCCAGTGTTGCTAGGGTGATGGCACTAACAGAAAGCATTGAAAGTTTCTTCATGGTGGGTTCCTCTTGGAGTTAAGAATCAGGCCCACACAACGGACGGTTGCGTGGTGCTGATGTTTCCATTTGCATAGTGCGTGCCAGCGCGAAAGAAGCACGCAAGACTTGCGAGGAGATGCCACCTCAGAGGGAATTGAGGATTTTTTGCCCAGTGGCGCTGTTGGCCGAACGGCCACTGTCATCATAAAAGCATGACACCTGTCACGGTTTCGTGACAATCTCTGCGCGTTCGAGGTGTCGGTAAATGTTTTGGAGAGCAACACCGGAAATGCGCGCCGCTTCCGAGACATTGCCGAGAT
>CAIYNH010000781.1 GCA_903927495.1 uncultured beta proteobacterium | reverse complement strand
CGCAGCAACCTGTGCTGGCGCTGCCCATCCAGCCCAAGGCAGCAGTGCTATCGCTTGCGGCGCGAGTGCCAGTGCAATCGATGCCATTGGCTTCGGCTTCGGCCAATGCTGCGGCGCTGCCAGCTTCGATCACACCTGCGGCACTATCGACAACTGCCACATTACCAGTGGTCGCGGTAGTCTTGCCTCATGAAACACAAGCTGCGCTAGAGACCAGCCGTGCCAGACTGGCGGAACAGCCCAGCGGCTGGTTTACGCTTGACCTAGGCAGGCTTCCAGAAAATGCAGCGCTGTCAACATTCACCAACAAGCTGACTGATCGGCCGATGTTTGTGCGTGATGCCAAGGATGGCGGACTGCGGGTGCTTTATGGTGTTTTCCCGTCGCAAGCTGCGGCTGAAGTCGTCCGCGCCCAGTTGCAGGGGGTTCAGGCGGCAACCGTAATCACAATTGGTGGCCTGTAACCGATTCTGAATCTGTAGATTCCAATTCAATATGCCGAATTCCATTGAGAAAAACGCAAATTGAGATTCCCGGCACGTGAGAAAGCAACGCACTCATGCCCACACTGAAAAGACCCAATCAACCGAATCCTTAGCCGACATCGCAGCTCAAAGCCCATGACAATGTCGTCGGCATATCGAACCACGATCACCTTGCCTTTGCCCGCTGCACTACACCAGCCCCACCCAGTAGCTCGATGCACCCACATCACTTCCCGCAGCATTGGGGAAAATCTCATCCTCTGTCTTGCGAACTGCCATGTCATCCTCCAAAATAGTCGGTGAATGGCAGCACCATGGGAAGCGTCGAATTTGACTCACTCTCACAAACGGGATGCGCATCGCTGCGCTCACCAATGTCGCCGACGATTCCCGGACCATGCTGAGTGGCGGACTCGCTCAACAGTGGCACTAACCACTGTGAGCTCGCACCAATGCTGTTTCGGTCATTTCTGCGTTGTCATTCGCCATTTAACGCAAATTTGCGTGCGGCAGTGGGCCTACATCCATGTTTCTTTAGGAACGTCTTGCCCGCGCGCGGGTTTGGGATGCCGAGTAGTTACAAATCAGAAAAAAACAGTGGACTTCAGAACCAGTCAGTCCAAAAGATTGATAATTTGGTCATTCCACATAAGAGAATTTGAGTGGCAAATGGTGGCGACTTTTGAAGTATCCACCACGGGAACTGGATTTTTTCTCGATCAATTCACATCAACCCAAATAGTTATTCGATTTCTAAATCTTTCTTCTAAGCGTCAAACCGGAGATATTGCTGCAGCGCGACAAGGTTAGACAGCAACGACAGGGATTATTTTGAAATGGAATTACATGCCATGCGAGCCTGCAGACACCTTTAACCCCCGCCTTGCTCATTGATGAGAGCAAGTTTACACAACACACTTTAGTTTCATGACAGAACAGTCTCGCATCGACCTACCACCGGATGCTGTCAAAGACAGTTGGATATTCTTCGGCTTGCTTGCGTTGCTCGTATTGGCACCCTTACCCTTAGGCAGCAATCGTTACTGGGCTGCAGGCATATTGTTGGTGTTTGCCACCCTGCTGTTACTGGGGTCTGCCATTGCTTGGCTGCAAAATGGCGCATTGGCTTGGCATCGCATCTATTTGTTTCGCTGGCCTTTGGTTTTATTGGCCAGCATGGTTGCGTTGGCCTGGTTTCAAACAGCCCAATTGCCTGCTGACTGGGTGGCTGCTATTTCGCCAAAAGCTGCAGAGTTGCAGGCACCTGCTACGACGATGACGCTGTCTCTCGACCCATTTCAATCGCGCTACATGGCCTCATTGTCGTTTGTGTATTTTGCGGTTTTTTTGGTCACCGCCCTCACCGTACGCGAAGCCAAGCGGCTCGACAGAATGGCTCAGGTGCTGATATTGAGCGGGGTACTTCAAACCATACTGGGTGCGGTTTTGTACTCATTCAAAGCTGAATACCGAATCTTTTTTACCCAGGTTTCACATTTCCGTTTGCTTGGGTCGTTTGTAAATCAGAACCACCTGGCTGGCTATCTATGCATGTGTTTATCTATAGGCATCGGCTTGATGCTGGCTCGATTGTCAAATCGACCCCAATCCGATATGACCTGGCGGATGCGCCTGATCCAGGCCATTGAGTTTGCATTAAGTGCCAAGATGCGCTTACGCATGCTGTTAATTGTGATGGTCATTGGGCTGGTCCTGACCCGGTCACGAATGGGCAATTCGGCATTTTTTGCAGCCATGCTGATTATTGGGCTAACGGCAATCGCCTTGGCGCGAAAAACTGCGCCCAAAACACTCCTATTGATCAGCAGCCTAATTGTTATGGATGTTTTTGTTGTCGGCACCTGGGTCGGCCTTGAAAACGTTGTCGAACGCGTTCAAGGGACGCATGTGTTAAAGGCCGATAACGGTGTCTCGGAGTCCGTCGAAGCCCGCACAGAGGCAGGGCGCACCGCACTCGCCATAGTGCGGGATTTTCCTCTGGTTGGAACCGGTGGAGGCAGTTTTTACAACATATTCCTGAGCTACCGCACACCTGGCTATGCCTATGGTTTCGTAGACCATGCGCACAACGACTTTGTAGAGATTGCGACCGATTTCGGTTTGCTGGGTTTTGGAATTTTGGGCATTTTAGTTGCGATGACGCTATGGACCGTCATACGCGTCATGACCACGCGCAAGTCATTGCTGCCGTGGGGTATCGCCTTTGGGGTTGCGATGAGCATAACGGCACTATTGATCCACAGTACAGTTGATTTCAACTTGCAGATACCGGCCAACGCCCTCACCATGGTTGTCATTTTGGCCATGGGTTGGGTGACACATACCCTTCCTTCACCCCAAAAAAGACGGAAAGACGAGCCCTTGAAGTAGCCAGTATCCCTAAAGCACTAGCCGATTGCAATGCTCTGAAGCTACTTTTGAGACAGCGCCACATGATCTAAAAACGCCTGCTCAACAAACCCTCACCCCCAGCGCAAATTTTTACATCAATGTCCGCCGCCTTTGACAATAAGCAAAAATCCGCGCCACACAATCCATAAATCCAGAAGAAGCAGGCCAAACGAGGTTCGTTTGAGGTATTGATCGACATATTCGTATTCATAAACCGCATTACCCATCTCGGGTCTGCCCTTATTGATATGGCCCAACCCCAGCAAACCTCCACGCAGCAAAAAGCGCGTCACATTCCCTTGGTCTCGGTCACGCTCGTAATGCATGATTGACAGTGGACGTGGCCCCACCACACTCATGTCGCCTTTAAGCACACTGTAAAACTGCGGCAATTCATCCAAATAAAACTTCTTAACAAACTGACCCACATGAGTCCGACTATCTTCTGACCATTCAGCAGAATAAGCAATCCAATCATGCCGTTTCGCGCCCTCTGGCTCAATATATTTCATCTTGATCAGGCGCATTTTGTATTTCGGAATTACTCGCCCAGCACTAATGGCGTTGTAATAAAAAAACATCGGCCCTTTATTCTCTGGAATTAGCCAACCCTCTATCAAGTAAGCCATTTTTAGCACTAGGAATATCGGCGCAGAAAATGCCAGCATGATAATAGCGACCAATTTATCAAAACAAATCTTGAATAATCTTGGCGGCAACGTCACTTTGATATCAAATATGTGCGCGTATTTCTTCCTTATCTCTGCCGTTGGTGGTTTATACGGAAAAGCTTGAATGGGCTCGACTGATTGGTGATTGGTCATAAAGTAATTTGGTTGCACTTATTATTGCGTTACAGCTTGTCCATAAGCTGTTTTGACCGTACTACTGATCATAATCAAAACCGATATCTTTCAACGTAGCAGCCTAGCAATTGCATGGCTCTCTCAAAGCTGACCTACTAATGGTTGATCTGTCAGCGTCAAGATGACCAGCAAAGCGGTTTGGTTCATATCAAGGTGTAGTACAAGTCGGAACCCCTGAAATTCCAAGGTCAAGTGTATCGTAGCCGCAGTAGGCAGGGCGGTACGTAATCTGACCCAATGCGCCGGGCGCGTACGTGTGTTTGCCCTGCGGGGTACTGGAAGATTGGCTGGGGACGCCTGTGCCCGCCAGGCCACTCTCCAGTCACTGCAGCAGATGCTGACGTATTTCTTCTAAGCTGGCTGCACAAAAGTCTGGCTTACCCGCGTGCTGAAGTGCTCGATGTGCAAACATAAACGTCCCCCTTTTGGGTGTAAAGTCTAGACAAGTCACAGGCTCAGATAGCCGTATGGATCTGAACACTGATGGCATCCCTACCTTGACACCAATCCACCGAACTTAAGGTAGAATATAGCCTGTAAGCTGTTGATTTAGTTGAATTTATTTTAATTTTCCTCAAAAAATTGGAACTGAATATGTCAACAAAATATAGGGTTAACCCTAAGCTCTCTTTTCTCACAACT
>CAIYNH010000780.1 GCA_903927495.1 uncultured beta proteobacterium | reverse complement strand
CGGCGCCAAGCCATGTCGGTAATGTGCAACAGGCCGTCAATGCCACCCAGATCGACAAATGCACCGTATTCAGTGATGTTCTTGACCACACCTTGAACAATAGCGCCTTCTTTGAGGGTGTTCATTAACTTGTTGCGCTCTTCGCCCATGGATGCTTCCACCACAGCGCGACGCGACAGCACCACGTTGTTGCGCTTGCGGTCGAGCTTGATGACCTTAAACTCAAGGGTTTTGTTTTCGTACGGAGACAGGTCTTTGGTAGGACGGGTGTCAACCAGTGAGCCTGGCAAGAAGGCGCGGATACCGTTGACCAATACGGTCAGACCACCTTTGACCTTGCCGCTGGTGGTGCCAGTAACAAATTCGCCGGTTTCAAGCGCTTTTTCCAGGCTCATCCAGGAGGCCAAACGCTTGGCGGTGTCACGGCTCAGGATGGTGTCGCCGTAGCCGTTTTCGATCGAGCCGATGGCAACCGAAACAAAGTCACCAACCTGGACTTCAGTTTCACCCTGATCGTTCTTGAACTCTTCCAGTGGCACATAGGCTTCAGACTTGAGGCCAGCATTAACGACCACAAAGCTGTGCTCGATACGCACTACTTCAGCGGTGATTACTTCACCTGGGCGCATTTCGGTGCGTTGCAGGGACTCTTCAAACAGGGCGGCAAAAGATTCAGACATGTTTTGATGCGGGGTTAGCGCAGTTAAATTCGCGGTTTAATCCGCGGGGTTAAGTTTTTTTGAACCCCACACGCATTGCGCCATTGCAGCGCGGTCAGGCGGGTGAGGGCCGTTGCAAGGTGGTTAGGCCTTGCGGTCAGTCCTTGAGAATTCTCGGAAGGGCTGTTTGCTTTGCCACCAGTGCAACACCAGATCAACAGCTTGGGCTATTGATAAATCGGAGTTGTCCAGTAGTTTGGCATCCGTTGCTGGCTTGAGAGGTGCAACGCTGCGGGACATGTCCCGCGCATCACGCGCTTGCAAATCAGCACGAAGGGATGCAAGTGTAGTCGAAATTCCTTTTGAAATCAGTTGCTTGTAGCGTCTTTGCGCACGTTGATCGGCATTTGCTGTCAAATAAACCTTGAGCTGCGCGTCAGGGAAAATAACTGTCCCCATGTCGCGCCCGTCGGCCACGAGCCCTGGTAGCCGGAGAAAGCTGTGCTGCAAATCTACCAGGGCGGCGCGCACCTTAGGCAGGGCCGAAATCTTGGAAGCAGTGACTCCGGTTGCTTCGAGGCGAATGGCCTCGGTGACATCCAGACCGTCAAGAAGCACTTGCTCGCCCTTGAATTCAATGCGCAGGTGGCTGATCAAGGCGGCAATTTCGGCTTCATTTTTGGGTTCAGGAGCTAGGCCAGTTTGCGTTGCAGCCAGCGCTGTGATGCGGTAGAGCGCGCCTGAATCCAGCAGGTGGTAGCCGAGTTGGCTGGCCACCTGGCTGGCAAGGGAGCCCTTGCCCGAGGCGGTAGGCCCATCCACACAAATGACGGGGATGTCGCACGCTCTGGTTTGTGTCAAAGAAAAGAATGCTTCAAAATAGTCTGGATAGGTCTTGGCGACACATTTTGGATCTTCAATGCGAACGGGTAAGCCCGCCGGGTTGAAGGCAGCCAAAGAGAAACACATGGCGATCCGATGATCGTCGTAGGTGTGAATACTGGCCGCACGCCATTGCGCTGGCGTTGCCGGCGGGGTGATGTAAATAGCGTCGGCACTTTCCTCAACGCTCGCACCCAACTTGCGCAACTCACAGGCCATGGCGGCAATGCGGTCGGTTTCCTTGACGCGCCAACTGGCGATATTTCGCAATTTGGTCGTCCCTTGGGCGTAGAGGGCCATGACCGCCAGCGTCATGGCGGCATCAGGAATATGGTTGCAGTCCAGGTCAATGGCTTTGAGTGGCCAATTGCCGCGCGTGATCTCCAGCCAGTTGGGTCCACTGAGGACCTCTGCACCCATCATCCGGGCGGCTTCAATGAAGCGGATATCGCCCTGAATCGAGGCTGCACCGAGTCCTTCAATTCGTATGCCATTTTGACCTTTAGCACCCGCTGCAATTGCACCAAGAGCTATGAAATAGCTAGCAGATGAGGCATCTGCCTCGACAAATAAGGTGCCGGGTGTCTGGTAGCGGCTGCCAGCAGGAATGGTGAATTGCTGCCAGCCAGCACGTTGAACCTGAATGCCAAAGCGCGCCAGCAGGTTGAGCGTGATCTCGATGTAAGGGCGTGAAATCAACTCACCTACGACATCGATCTCGATGTCCTGAGTGGCTACTAGCGGCAGCGCCATCAGCAAGGCGGTCAGAAACTGGCTTGAAACATCGCCGCGCACCTTGATGGGTGCATCAATGTGCAGTTGGGGCGTACCAATGTGCAGTGGCGGGTAACCGTCGTGTTCCAGGTATTCAATGTGGCAACCCAATTGGCGCAGTGCATCAACCAAGTCGCCAATGGGGCGCTCATGCATGCGCGGCACGCCCCGGAGTTGATAGCTGCCGCCCATCAGGGCCAGGGCTGCAGTGAGCGGTCGGATGGCGGTACCGGCGTTGCCCATGAACAGGTTGGCCTGGTGATGTTCTGGTTGGCCACCCAAACCATGAATGACGACGGTATTGCCGGTCTGGCTTATATCGCAGCCCAGTGCACGCAGGGCCGAGAGCATGACGCGGGTGTCATCGGAGTCCAGCAAGTCGTGCAGGGTAGTTACACCCTCGCTCAGTGCGGCTAACAGTAAGACACGATTGGAAATGCTCTTGGACCCGGGGAGTACTAATTCGCCCCCAGCAGTTTGCAACGCGGGAATGTCAATGAATGCGGTATTTAACATGTGG
>CAIYNH010000779.1 GCA_903927495.1 uncultured beta proteobacterium | reverse complement strand
GGACAGACGAGAAACCGTGGTACTCGGCCCGGTCGAGAGGATATGAACTTGCCCTGCCGTGCTATTGACGGTGAGCTGGTTGCCGGGTGTGGATTCGTACAAATCCCCGTTAAACACAATGTCCGAGTCAGCAGTCAAATTGACGGGCACTCCCAGGTTCAAACGCCGATCAGCATGGAAGGTACCCAATCCTAGGTTGATAGTGCTGTCGTTGAGAAAGATAGTTCCGGCAGCACCGGCATTCAGGTTCAGGTTCAAACCATCACCCCCCGCAATGGAGTCCCTGATGGATGCGTTCAGGATAATGTCGTGGGCCGCATTCAGGTTCAAGGTGTTGCTACCTTTGCCATTGAAGTCCAAGGGTGCTGACAGGGTAATGTTGCCTGCTTGACTATTGACACCGCCGGTGCCAGTTGTGATGTTGATGGTTGCGCCACCGGTCATGGCTGCTGTGATCAGGTCGACACCAATCTGCGCGGTGTCGTCGCTTGTAGTGAAAGGGTCTGAGGCCGTGGCGTTGACGTTGCCTGCTGCTGCCACTATTTCTATATCGTTCGGATCGATCAGCCATGTGCCCGCTTTGCCTTGCGGTGCGCTGATGTCGGGCGCGCGGGTGACTTGCAGGTGCTGATGGGCCGAGGTCTCAACCAAGCCGCCGTTGCCTCCTTCAGCGCCACCACGGGCGCTGATATTGCCAAGTGCACGGGTTGAGTTGTCGGCCCAGATGATCACTTTACCGCCGTCACCTTGGGTGATAGCGTCGGCGCGAATAGTGGATTGATTGCTGGTGTAGGTCGCTTGGGCATTAGCTTCTGACCCCATTCCCTGAAAGTTGCCACCAACCAGCACCGTGCCACCCCCACCATCTCCAGAGGCATCAATACGGGTATCTGCAAGTAAGCCGACGTGGTTGCCTAACACTTTGACCTTACCACCGATGCCAGCGCTGGCGGTGTTGCTGGCATCGAGCGTGGCAGAAGTCAGCAGGGCATCGCCTTTGCCAGCGTCGACTTCAATGGACTGTGCCCGGACATGCCCTGACAGGTTGATGACTGCGGAGGTCAAGGTGTCGAGTGCCTGAGCTGACAAGATGACGCTGCCACCTTCTGCCTCAATGGCCAGTTTGGAGTCGATCAGGGTTTTAATGGTTGCCGGTTCAACTTGCAGGCTGAGCAATTGCTCACTGTCAATGTTCAGCAGCACCGATTCACCAGCCACCATCGCTACTGCGCCACGCTGGGCCACGATCAGACCTTCGTTGCGCACCTCGGGTGCCATCAGCGCTATGTAGCCGCCTTGTGCTGCCGCCAATGTGCCCTGATTGACAACCGCAGCATTGGAGCCATTGCGACTGAAGCGGTATTGGCTACCTAAAAAATCGGCATCTTGCATCGACAGGGTTGATGCCACCAGGCCACCGACGTTGACGCGAGAGGTCTGACCAAAATAGATGCCAGCCGGATTGATCAGGAACACTTGGCCATTGGCCGTGAGCAGGCCGTCGATCACTGAGCTGTCCGTACCAATGACGCGGTTCAGCGTGACGGCAGAGGCAGTGGGCTGTTTGAAGTTAACCTGTGCGTTGCTGCCAATGTTGAAGCTGTCCCAATTGATGACCGCCTTTTGCGAAGTCTGCGTGACCTGTGTGAGCGAGCCGGTTGTTGCGACATGGGCTTGGCCAGCGCTGATAGACGGGTTTTTGGGCAACGTACCCGTTGCGATTTTCTGAGCCTGTGCAAATGGCGCGCTCAGACTGCACACTGCCAAAAGGCCTGTGACAATGCGTCGAAAGTCATATCCGAGCGCTGTTGATGTGTTCATAGTTGTTTTTGCGCGTTGATCCACAGCTTGTAGCGTCGACCGTGACCATTGTTGTCCAACTGACTACCGGTTGCCAGTGCCGGATTGGTGCCGATTGGTACAGCCAAGTTGCCTTGTACCTCAATGGCGTACGGTGCAAACCAGTAAAACCCAATGCCAGCGCCATACAGGAAGTAGTTATTGGTTTGCCCTGGGTTGTTGGCATCCCATCCGTTCCATGGGTGTTTATTGGCACGAATACCTCCTATATCTGCAAAGGCTAGCAGTCGGTAGTCGGTTCCCAAATTGTGTCGTACTTCAAATCTGCCCAGCCAGCCTTCATCGCCCTGTCCGTCGGCAGCAGCGTATGCACGAACGCCGTTGGGGCCCCCCAAAGCAAATTTTTCGCCGGCATCGAGGTTATTGCTGGCGAACTGGCCTGAGAGGCTGGCTGTCAATTCAGTACGATTGCCGAATGGGAGTTGATGATCGATGTTCCATGTGAGTTTATTAAACCCTCCCAACGCACGCGGGCCAGCCTGGTCTGATGTGTATTCGATACTGCCAGGCTCCAGGTTGAGTCTGCCACGGGCCAAGGTTGCCCCAAAGGTAGTGAGACCTCGATTAGTGCGCATACTGCCCGCCAGACTGACACTGATGGCCCGTGCATCGCGCGCGAGCATGCGCATGTCAAGCGCGTTGTCCTGCAGATTATGGTTGGTATATCCACCCGACAATGCCAACCGACTTGTGCTCTCCAGAATCAGCGGATAGCTCAGATTTGCCCCCCAATTATTTGCGTGCCCTGAATTGCCCAGACTAGCCAGTTCGCCCTTGATTTCATAGGACATGTTGCCCAAATGGGCTCCTCCACGCAGCCCGGTGTGTCCCAATGCCAGTTCGTAGCCCAGGCGTACATAGCGGCTACTGGCACTTGATAGTCCCAGAGCTGTGAACTGGTCACCCAATCCGCTTGGGTTATTGATTGCCAAATTGCCGACTGCCCGCAATTGTCCGGTCTCGGCTGTGCCATGGTTGTCGGCACGCACACTGGCTGCGATCATGGGCTTGTCTTTGACACTAATAACAACGTCGGTGTGTTCCGCTTCTGTGCCTGGTGCCAAGGTAGATGTTGCCGACACCCCTGGTACTTCATTGAGAAGTCTTACGCCTTTGGCAATATGCGACAACACGATTGGCTTGTTTATTTCAAGCTGTGCTGCAACATAGGAAATAGCAACATTCTTATCCAGGCTTGATTCGCCGCCTTCTACCATCTTCACTTGTCCCAGTTTTGACTCAACCATCACCAGATCCCACTGTTCCTTTTTTTGGCTTTCTGGCCGTACGTAAACGTGGGCCAACAAACCGTGCTGGCGATACAACTGG
>CAIYNH010000778.1 GCA_903927495.1 uncultured beta proteobacterium | reverse complement strand
TTGTCGCCGAATCACGCACTGAGCATTCACTCAGAATTGATGGATGTATTTTTACGCTATTCTTGGCCTGGAAATCTGCGCCAACTGAGCAATGTGCTTAAAACAGCTGCCGTGATGGCTAAAGATTCTCGAGCGATCACAATGACGCATCTGTCCGACGATTTCCTTGAGGAGCTTGAAAGGATGAGCCCGCCAGCTTCGCTGAAGATCGAGCCCGTTTCATTTTCCCACGCTGCGGCGCAGTCCTCAAACTCGTTGGCAGCTTGGGAATTTGGCAAAAAATTTGAAGAGTCAAACCCTGCAATTGCCAAGTCTGTCACGATTAATGACCTGGAGCAGGTGGAAATCACGACCATACGGCGAGTGTTGGATGCCTGCGGCGGGAATGTATCGAGCGCTTCCAAGCAGCTCAAAATCAGTCGCAACACGATTTACCGCAGACTCAACAAGGTCAGCTGATTTTTGATGACGGAGATGACTGAAAATCTCGCGGTGATGGGATCAAGACATCGAGCGAAGCTTCCAAGTTTGTCAAACAAGAAGATCATGAAAAAGGGACAGATAGTGTTGATTTGCGCCTGAGATTGGCACTCATGACGGCCTTGCCATGCTAAAATTTTCAGAATGCCCGGATGGTGAAATCGGTAGACACAAGGGATTGACAGACAACGAGTCCCCCTTCGCCAGGAATGACGAAGCAAACTGCGGGTGAATTCAGGAGAGGCTAAGGCTTTTTGCTATGCCAATCGTGAGCCAAGCCAGCGCTACAGTGCTGGAAGGTGCAGAGACTACTGGAGAGGTTTAAGCCCTCTTAATGACCAGCTAGAGCGCCCGCTACCCCAACAGTTCGGCTGTGGGTAAAGAGATAGTCCATGCTGTTGGGAAACCTTCAGACACATGCTTAAAATCCCTCGCTTTCCGAAAGGGGCGTGCCGGTTCAAGTCCGGCTCCGGGCACCATTTAACGGTTTCAGACCGTATCAAACCCCCTCAAAACCCGCCTTCTTCATTGGAGATCGGTTTTTTCTTTGCCTTATTGGGCTTTAACGGTAGAGCCTACAAACGAACGGCGCTCCTGCCAGTTCGCCGGGAAACGATGCAACGCTGGGCTGAGCACCTGGACAAGAGTCGCATCGGTGCAGACCTGCTCCAGTTCAACGCAGCACAGCTGGAACATATCTATATATTGCCCCCTTTGTCAGCTGTCAAAATGATAGAAAGTATCATTTTTTTGAACGATTTGACGAAGGCAATTCCTGTCATGAAAATACGCAGGGTATGAACAATCATCAACCTACCCCACTACCGGATCCCACAGCGGCTCGCTTGGTGCTGGAATTAAATACGCTGCGCGATGCGCTGGTTCATTTGTCAATGCTCATGCGTGACTTCCAGTTTGAGGTGGATTCAAGCAGGCGCGAAATGGCGACCCAGCAAACCAGTGAAATCTTGGAGCAAGCCAAGACCGTTGCTTCCCGCGCACCTGACAACCGGCATTAATCGTTCATGGAATTGACAAAAACACTGACCGCCTGCTTCGCTTGTGCCGAAAGCGCCGGGGCATTCAAACTGATGCGCACCATCAAAAATAACTTTCAAACATCCTGAGCCGGGCGCAACATCCATGACGACAAGACAATGCATGACGCGGGCATCTGTAGCGAAATTGATACTCGGTATCACTTTGATTATCGAATTCACGCAGCCAAGTGGTTTTGTCAAAATGAAACAAATATGAATCTGGAAAACTTGCGCGATTTCGATACTCTGTGGGAGTCCATCAACCAACATGCTATCGTGTCCATGACCGATCTGGCCGGCAACATCACGTTTGCGAACGACACCTTCAGCCGCATCTGTGGCTACAGCCGCGAAGAACTGATCGGGAAGAACCACCGTATTCTCAAATCCGATGTGCAAAGTGCCGAGTTTTGGGAGACCATGTGGAAGACAATTTCATCGGGGCATGTCTGGCGGGGTGTGGTGTGCAACCTGGCCAAGGACAGCACGCGCTACTGGGTACAGACGCAGATTTCGCCGTTTTTTGATGCCAATGGCGCAATTGAAAAATATGTCTCCATCCGCACCGACATCTCGGCTCACAAACGCGCACTCGACGAGCTTGAGGTTGCCAAGTCGCTGAAGGTGGCAACTGAGGCTTTGGAATTGCGCAAGCTCTACCTGCGCGCCACGCTTGACAACTTGCCGTTTCAGTTCTGGCTCAAAGACGCGCAAGGCCGTTATCTGGCAGTCAATCAAGTGCTGGCCGATGCCTGTGGCTTCAACACGGTAGACGAGCTGATTGGCCTCACTGATGTCGACATCTGGCCCGCCGCATTGGCGCTCAAATACCAAACCATTGATGCCCAAGTCATGCAATCCCGACAGGAACAAACACGCGAGGAAACCAATGACGCGGGTGGTCAGCGGCTTTGGTTTGAGGTCTTTATCAAGCCGCTATTCGCCAACAACGGCGAAGTCACCGGCACGGTAGGCTTTACCCGTGACATCAGCGCCCGAAAACTCGCACAAGCGCAGTTGCAGGAGCGCACCGAACAGCTCGACACCATCTTTGACTTGAGTCCGGATGGCTTTGTATCGTTCGACACCACACGGCGTGTGAACTATCTCAACCCGGCATTTACCCGCATGAGCGGCATTACCTCGACTCAGGCCGAAGGCCTTGACGAGCAGGCGTTTTCCAGCCTGCTGGGGCGCCACTGCAGCAACGCTTGTCAATTCCAGGGCTTTGACAGTTTGCGCCGAAGCAATGAGAACGACGATGCCGACAAACGCACTCAGATTGAGCTGACACTAGGCGGTAAGCGCATCCTTGAAGTAGCCTTGCGCAGCGGCAACACTAGCGCGCTATCGCAAGTCCTTTACTTCCGTGATGTCACCAATGAAAGCGAAGTTGAACGCCTGAAAGGTGAATTTCTAAACACGGCCGCACACGAGTTGCGCACACCGATGGTCAGTGTTTATGGCTTTCTTGAACTATTGACTACGCAGCAACTCGATGAAGTGACCCGCCAGGAGTATTTAGGCGTGGCATTCAGACATTCCGAGCTAATGGTCAGCATTCTCAATGAGTTGCTTGATCTGGCCAGCATCGAGCGGCGTCGGGGCAGTGACTTTGTCTTCGAACCGATGCATGTGCAAGCCCTGGTGAGTCAAGCTGTGCACGGCTTCAAGGCCCAACAAGTTCGGGCAGCACCATGCTTGGTGCTGCCCGATAAACCCTTATACATCCTGGCAGACAAGCACAAAGCCCGGCAGGCTATTGAAAATGTGCTCTCCAACGCCTACAAATATTCAACAGCTACAGGGCTCGTGCAGATTAGCCTGCGGGAGTCGCCAGATCGGGTTGAGGCAGCGCCTATGATTGGGATTTGCATCGCCGACCAGGGTATAGGCATGACACCAGAGCAGCAATCGCAAGTATTTGAGCGTTTTTACCGAGCGGACACCTCCGGAAAAATTTTGGGAACCGGCCTGGGCATGTGCATCGTGCATGAAATTGTGACCCTGCACGGGGGCAGTGTAGAGTTGACTAGCGCACCCGGCGTTGGCACCACGGTCACACTTTGGTTGCCTGAGTTGTCAGACCGGCGCGACACGGTCATCACCAATAACCGATAAATCACTATGCCCAGTCGCCCTACTCCAATTTTGAAAACAACTTACTTTGCAAGAGCCTGGCTCGCCTGGTGCATGCTTTGCGCTGGTCTGTTGATGACCCTCTATGTCAGCCTGCAAGTCAAACAAAGTCTTGACGCTGAGGCCTCCCGGCGATTTGCGCTGGTCAGCGACCAGGTGTCGATCAAGATCCGGGACCGGCTCGATGCCTATGCCCTGATTTTGCGCGGCGCGGCGGGGCTTTTCTCGATCAGCCAAAACGTCGATCGAAATGAATGGCGCGCCTATGTCGAAACCTTGCGCGCCCACCTCACGGTTCCTGGCGTGCAGGGCATCGGATTTTCCAAGGTAATTGAGCCGCGCGACTTGCCCCGCCATGTGGTCGCCGTGCGCACTGAGGGTTTTCCGGAGTACACGGTACGTCCAGCGGGTGATCGGGACCTCTATACCTCCATTATTTACCTGGAGCCATTTCGAGACCGGAACCTGCGGGCCTTCGGTTTTGACATGTTTTCCGAGCCAATCAGGCGTGCTGCCATGGAATTTGCACGCGACAGTGGCGAGGCCAGCCTGTCTGGCAAGGTGGCGTTGGTACAGGAAACAGGACGGGACGTGCAGGCCGGCACGCTGATGTATTTCCCGGTGTACCGCAAAGGCGCGCCACTGCATACGCAGGAGCAAAGGCGCGCTGCACTGATCGGCTGGAGTTACAGCCCTTACCGCATGAAGGACCTGATGACCGGCATCCTGGCTGAGTGGAACGGTGGCCATGGGAACTCGGTTGATCTGCATATTTATGATGGCCTGCACTCAGAACCGGCGGCCTTGCTGTTTGACAACCGGGAAAGTGAACACATCGCAAATGCGCCCTCCTCGCGTCATCAGCGGCGCGTGGTTGAGTTCAATGGCCGTCAATGGCTGCTCACTCTCGATCCAACCGAAAACTTGAGCTACCTCGCGGCTTGGTCAACGTTGATGGGAGGTCTGACACTCAGTGGTCTGCTGTTCTGGTTGATGCGCTCGGTCATCAATACCGGCATGAATGCCAACCGCATTGCCCTAAAACTGACGCAGGAGATCCAGCAATATGCCGACCAATTAAAAATCATCTTCGCCCTCAGCCCAGATGGCATGGTGACATTTGATGACCAACACCGTGTTCAGTACGTTAACCCGGCCTTCACGCAATTGACCGGGCTCGCACCCGATGCGGTACTTGCCCAAAGTGACAGCGAATTCTCGCGTCAGATGGCCCGCCTGTGCCTACCCGGGGCAGGTTTGCCTGCCTTGTCGACGATCGACGGCACCGGCCCCATCACACGGCATGTGATCGAGTTGGACAACGCCTCTCACGGCGTTCTGGAAGTCGCGCTGCGCGAGTCACTGGCCCCCGGGGTGTCGCACATTTTGTTTCTGCGCGACATCACACTGGAAACCGAGGTGGACCGCATGAAAAGCGAATTCCTGTCCACTGCGGCCCACGAGTTGCGTACGCCAATGGCCAGCATCTATGGTTTCTCCGAGGTCTTGCTGACACAGGAACTCGACCCGGCAAGCAGCAAAGAGTTCCTCAGCATCATTTTCAAACAGTCCGAGCTGATGGCCTCCATTCTCAATGAGCTACTCGACCTGGCCCGCATTGAAGCCCGCCGGGGCAAAGATTTTGTGTTTGAAAACATCCCGGTATTCGCGCTGGTCGATAAAGTGGTGCATGAGTTCAAGTTGCCCGCAGGGCGAGCAGCCCCAATTCTGATTAATCCAGATGCGCCGCTGAGCATCCTGGCGGATCTGAAGAAAGCACAGCAAGCGCTGCTGAATGTTTTGTCCAACGCCTACAAGTACTCGCTCACCGACACTACCGTGCGCATTGAACTGCTTGATTCCCCGCCCGACGCGAGCACTGCGCCGGTGGTGGGAATCAGCATCACAGATCAGGGCATCGGCATGACACCTGCTCAGCAAGCCCGCGTGTTTGAGCGCTTTTACCGTGTCGACAAATCTGGCAAGATTCCGGGCACCGGCCTGGGCATGAGCATCGTGCACGAAATCGTTGAATTGCACCACGGCCGAATTGAACTGAGCAGCACGCTGGGGGTTGGCACCACAATCACGCTCTGGCTGCCAGCGGCCATTTAGCCCAGCAACTCACCGTGGACCAACACCAATGCGGTGCCAGAGACTGCCCTGGCAAGGGTGCCTGCGAGCCATGACAATGTCAATAATATGGCGGCGATGAACAAGCCCAGACATGCTTCTTAACCATAGAATAAATGGCCTCCAAACCAAGCCAAAACTGCATAGGCAGCTATATATTTGAGAGCAATCATGAATTCACTTTCAACTGTCACACGAATCCTTCTTGGCCTATACCTAAGCACATCATGGGCCAACCCGGCACACGCCGAGAGTTATTCATTCGGCGTATTGTCACAACGCAGTGTGGTACTGACAGCCCAATATTGGAATCCGATGCTGGGCTATGTGGCGGATAAAACGGGGGTGCAACTCAGCCTAAAGATCGCCCGCAGCGCCCCAGAATCAAACGATGCGATCGAAAAGGGGGAGTACGACTTTGTCTATTCCAACACCATTTTTGAACCCAAAATGGCGCGGGCCAATTACCAAGTGATCCTGCGGCCCCTGGCTGAAGCCATTACCGGACAAATCGTCACCCTTGCCGATTCGCCCATCAAGAGCCTGCATGACCTGCGTGGCCGTGAAGTAGGTTTCCCCTCGCAAGGTGCTTTTGTCGGCTATGCTGTGCCACTGAATCAGCTGCAGCGCCAAGGTATCAGCGTGATACCCGTATTCGGTGGCAATCAGGAAGGCATCATGGGCCAACTGAAGGCCGGACGGGTGCTTGCAGCCGGGGTCAACAACCAGGTCATGCAAGCCTTTGCCAATCGCGAGGGCCTCAAGTATCGGGTGCTGTGGGAGTCTGCCCCATTCAACAACCTGCCCATTGCCGTCAACGCGCGCGTACCCCGTGCCGTGGTGGAACAAGTCATGGCCGCAATCGACGGAATGGAGCACGACAGCGAAGGCCTGCGCATACTTCAGGAGACCGCAAAAGTGGTCGGAGACAAGCCACCTTATGGCTTTATGGCATCCAAACCCGGTGACTACAAAAGCTATGTCGACTTTTACAAAAATACAGCGATTCTGGGGCTCAAGTAGCCCATGAAAACCACTGACTCCTGGTGGGCAAGCCTCTCCTTCGGTGGCCGACTGCTGGTCACCACCAGTGTCGCCCTGTTGCTCGCCGGCACGGTGATGCTGGTCGGCTCAGCCCGTCAGGAGGCAACAGAAATCCAGGCTGATCTGCGCACCGAACTCGAACATGGGCTTAAGACGCTACCGGCCATGCTGGCCGAAACGGTGGTGGTGGGAGATTTCTCAGCACTGCAACAAAGTCTTGACAGCGTGGTCGTCAACCCGTCGATTTATTCGGTGGTATTCCAGGACCATGTCGGTACACGCCTGAGCAGCAATCAAGTGTCAACTGCAGCACAAGCGCCGGCCTGGTTCGTGGAGCTGTTCAAATTCACCAACATCGATGGCAATGTTCCAGTCGTGGTGGGCGGACGCAAGTACGGTCAGATTCACTTGCAGATGACATCACGGCATCTGGCTGGCCGGGCCTGGTCACACCTGAGCAGCCAACTCCAAATCTTGCTGCTGGCGCTGACGCTCGATTTCATCGGCATCTGGCTGGTACTACGCCAGGGTCTGCGCCCTTTGGCACAGTTGGAAGCAGGAGCCCAGGCTTTGGCAAGCGGCAACCTGAACCTGCGACTGACCCCCGAGGGCAGTCCGGAATTGCGCCGCGTGATTGATGCCTTTAACCACATGGCCGAGGCCATCTGTGCTGCCCAAGCAACACTCAACCAAGAGCAGCAACGCTTGGCCAACATTATTGAAGGCACCCATGTGGGCACATGGGAGTGGAATGTACAGACTGGTGCAGCCATATTTAACCCACGCTGGGCCGAAATTGTCGGCTACACACTAGAAGAATTGGCACCAGTATCGATTGATACCTGGGTCAAGCTGGTGCACCCGGATGACATGAAATTGTCTGGCGCGTTGCTGGAAAAGCACTTTATCGGCGATCTGCCCTATTACGACTGCGAAGCCCGCATGCGTCACAAAGCCGGGCACTGGGTCTGGGTACATGACCAGGGCCGGGTCGCAAGTCGCACGCCAGACGGAAAACCGCTGCTGGTATCAGGCACCCATCAAGACATCTCCACGCGCAAGGCCAACGAAAGTTTGCTGCGTGATGTTCGCCATCAAGCAGTAGCCGCAAACCTGGCCAAGAGCCGATTTTTAGCCACCATGAGCCACGAAATCCGGACCCCGATGAACGGCATTTTGGGAATGGCGCAAATGCTTCTGCACCCCAATCTGCATGAGTCTGAGCGAGCCGACTACGCCCGCACGATTCTCTCGAGCGGACAAACCCTGCTGAAGCTGCTGAACGATATTCTGGATATATCAAAAATCGAAGCCGGCAAGTTCCAACTGGAAAGTACTGCGTTTTCTCCCAAAACACTGATGCACGAAACCTGCAACCTGTTTGCCAGTGCCGCGCTAGCCAAAGGCGTGCAGCTCGACTACCACTGGCAAGGCCCAGCGGCGCAACGCTACCTGGCTGACTCACACCGACTGCGCCAGATGCTGGCCAATCTGATCGGCAACGCCATCAAATTCACCGCCCGGGGTAGCATACACATGCGATGTGAGCAAACCCAGCGCGAGGACCAAACGGCTTGGCTCGAATTTTCGGTGCAGGACTCCGGCATCGGCATCGCCGCCGACAAAATCGAGCTGCTGTTCAAACCATTCTCACAAGCCGACAGTTCCACCACCCGCGAATTTGGTGGCAGTGGGCTTGGCCTATCCATCGTGCGCCAATTGGCCCGTGCCATGGGGGGCGACGTCGGGGTAAACAGCGAGACGGGAATTGGCTCCACTTTCAGCTTTCGTATCCAAACCAGAATCGTCACCGATCAACAAGACAGTCGCAGCACTGCGCGCACCGGCCCCGAACAGCCCCACCCAGAGGCAAACAACAACCCGTTGCAAGGCCACCTGCTGGTAGCTGAGGACAATCCGGTGAATGCCCTGGTCATCAAGTCGCTGCTAAGCACACTGGGACTGACAATGACGCTGGCAGTCGATGGTCAGCAGGCAGTTGCGGCCATCATTCAAGGCGAAGCCGGCAAGCTCCCAGACTTGATCCTTATGGATCTGAACATGCCGGTGCTGGACGGCTACGGTGCCACTGAAAAAATCAGACAATGGGAAGCTGACAATGCGAAACCACGTCTGCCGATCATTGCCCTCACCGCTGATGCTTTTGAAGAAGACCGCCAGCACTGCCTAGCTGTCGGCATGGATGATTTTCTCACCAAACCGATTGCCCTTGGCGCACTCAGGAGCGCCTTGGCCCGCTGGTTGCCGTCCGAGGCACAGACATTTTTCTCGGGCTTTTAAGTCTTCAAACAGCATCAATGTCGAGTCAGCGAACAGCGTATTTCTACCCGTTTTCATTCGAAAATTGTCGCCAAGCCAGCCTAAAATCAACGGCTTCACTCACGGAACACTTATGCCTCTCAGGTTCATCGCCGCAGTCGATCGTTTGAAACAAGCCAATGAACAGGCGCTAAACGGCCGGGTCACCTCAGTACAGCACGCGGCATTGCGAGAAGCCGCTTTAGCCAAAGCACTCAAAGAACTGGCGCTCGGGTGCAACGTTGAATTGGCCCTGCCCTTGAGCATTGATGGCCAGGGCGACATCAGCATTGTGGCCAAACCCGCCCACGATTTACCCTCCAAACAAGGCAAAGGGCAATTTGGCCAAGCACTTGCCGACCTGCTGAATGATTTTTCGCCGCGCATCGGGCCGCGTGTCAATGTAACCTTGCTGCCGCAGCACGACCGATGCCAAATGAACCATTTGAATGTCGAAAAAATGATTTTGGCACTTCATGCCAAACTCGCAACCAGCAAACGCTAAAGCACATAATTAGGCTTTAAAACAGAGTATAAAAAAGACTTCTAGAGCTTGTAGCGCTAGCGATAGTAGCTATATAAACGATAGCAAATTCAAGACAATCCGACAGCACCCAAAACAGCCTCCGAGTATTCCCCACTGCCTGCGTTATGCGCTGACGAGGTTGGCGAAGTTGGCAACACCACCTGCCCCCCTTCGATGGTGATGCAGCGCTGGCAGCGCTTGGCGATGGCGCGGTCGTGCGTCACCAGCACCAGGGTCGTGCCCAGTTCCAGGTTCAGGTCAAACATCAGCGCCATCACCGTCTCACCAGTGGCGAAGTCCAGGCTGCCGGTAGGCTCATCGGCCAACAGCACCGCAGGTTGCACTACAAAGGCCCGTGCCAACGCCACGCGCTGCTGCTCACCGCCTGAGAGCACCTTGGGGTAATGCCCCAAACGCTGCGCCAAGCCCACCCGCGCCAGCATTTCTGTGGCCAATTTGCGGGCATCCCGTCGGCCAGCCAGTTCCAGCGGTAGCATCACGTTTTCCAGCGCCGTCAGGTTTGCCAGAAGTTGAAAACTCTGAAAAACAAAACCCACTTTTTTTGACCGCAGCTCGGCCCGTGCGTCTTCATCCATGGCAAACAAATCCTGCCCGGCCAAGCGCACCGTGCCACGGCTTGGGGTGTCAAGCCCGGCAATGATCGACAACAGCGTACTTTTGCCCGAGCCCGAAGCCCCAATAATCGCCACCGTTTCCCGCGCGCGCAGAGCAAAATCAACATCGCGCAAGATGTCAAGGGTGCCAGTGGAGTCAGTCACCGACTTGAAAAGGTGCTCAACCGAAATAATAAAATCAGACATTCAAGCGAGTTCCAAAAGTTTTTTAGGCCTACCGCCCTTCACACCATTGTTTTTGGACGCAAGCGCTTTCTTAGGGCTGCGAATTTTCCCAAGCACGGATGCAATTTTTTGACGAGCCAAACTTTCAGGCAAAAAAGGCCCAACAAGTCCCACGACTGCAAATGAAAGATTAGCCCTTTCGAAAAGTAAGCCGTCACCGCCAGGTGTGACATAAGGATCAGAAAAATCCGCATCTTGATGTTTACTCAAAATCGGACTCCTCCTGACATCAAAGCTCACTGTCATGCCGTTTGAATACTCAATCGCCAGCACGCGGCTTTTCGAATTGAATCGGGCCTTATCCGCATAGGGCTCCTGCATCGCAGCCAAGCCATGATTTAACGCACACTGGTATTCTTCTGGTGAAAATAATTCATTCATATCAACACTCCTTCACTTGCTCAACTGTCATGGACCCATCTGACCACTTCACTTGAACCGTCACACAGCTGGACTGGTATGTCCCTGAACTAGACACCACAACACCAGTAGCGCTTACCGCCTTGCTAAGTGCTACAAGTCCTACACCAATCCGTTCTACTTCTTATTGTCTAAGCACTCCGAATTCTGGGTCTTCCACCAATGATCTCGACACTGATTGCGATGCTCCACAACTTGAACTGCCAATTCATTGATCAAGCTCAAGCTTGGGGCATTTTTCACGGGCTTGATATCTATCGGACCAACATGAGTCGTGACCATTGAGAACGCCATTCGTGCAGTCCACCCGTCTGCCTTACAAACGAAGGTCAGATGCGGCGGACAGTCATCATTAGGTCAAATTCCTGCTTCAATATTCGCATATTTCCAAATCATTTTAACCTATCAGGTTTGGTTATTTAGTTTCTGACAGAACAGAAAAACCGAGGCCGAACCAAGCCCAGCAAAAAGCCCAAGCAGTTTGAAACTGATTGGGCTTCTTGACTGAGTGGCACTTACCGGCACCTAGGGTCAGGTGCCGGGGTGCATCCAAGTTTACTTCTGGGCTGCAGCGCGCTTCTTCAGTTCTTCGTCCTGGCGTTGCACAGCGGTCACCACTTCTGGCGACACGCTAACACCAATACCCTGCAGTTTCACCATCGGGCGAACCATGCCGATCGAGCCCACACCAGCCGTCATCTGCTGGCTTACGCTCTCAGACGGGAAAGCACCCGCCATGAAGACATTAGCCGTGGTGGTAGCACCACCAACTTCCAAAATACCGTTACCGGTATTAATGGTGTTGGCGGCAGACACCAGCGCTGCGGCCATGCCCGAGGTTGGAACCAGGCCCTTGACAAACGGCACCGGTGTCATGCTCAGGCCATTCAACAGCACCGCGGTAGAAGGTACGTTTGGCGCTGTCAGTGCCAAACGGCCATCAATGCTGGTGCCCACAATGTCAACCGACACATTGTTGGCATCAAAGGCATTGGCGCTCACTGTGATGATCGCCTTCGGTGCGTTGACCGGACCAAACGGATCGTAAGACACGCCGTTGCGAATTACGCTGCCCAACTCACCCACCTCGGTCGGTATGCCACCAATAACACCACCCGCCAGCAGGCTGACTGCGTTGCCGGTAATGGTGATACCAGTCATCGCCGTGTCGGAGTCCAGATTGCCGGTAGTGCGCAAGGTCAGCGTACCCGCAGTATTGGCACCTGTGACCACGGAGGCGCTGTCTTCAGCAATATTGACTGCACCGGTGGCATTGAAGGTCAGCGTAGCGGTGTTGAAGGTGTCAGGGTTACTGCCAACTGCAGAATTGCCGATGTTGATCGACGCTCCAGTCAGGCTACTGTTACCCGCCACATTAATCACCGCATCACCTGCGTTGTCCAGCACGCCAGTTGCCGTGGCAACCAGGTTACCAGTCACCGCCGACACGCCACCCAAACGCAGGTCATTCTTGTCAGTCAACGACACGTTGGCACCGGTCACCGTCACCGCGCCAATGAAGTCGTTGCCGACGTTCATAAGTGTGATGTCCGCCGGAGTGCCAGCAGCGGTCGCCGCCAAGGTGGTCGTACCAGTCACCGTTGCCACACCTGTTTCTGTGACGGCACCGCCGGTACTAGACACATTGAGTGTGCCAGTAGCCGTTGTCGTACCCAGAATGATGCCGCCGGTGCCATCGACCAAGGCTACGTTGGTGCCTTGTGTATCAACACTCCCTACGAAGTTATTACCAGCATTGGTAGCGGAAATGTTGCCGCCCGCAGTGGAGATCAAACTAACCGCACCCGGTGCCGATACAGCATCGTTATAGACCTGGCTACCAGTCGTGGTCACGGTAACTCCAGCAGCAATGACCGAGGTGCCTGGAGCATCTGTCGTCACGCTTGTCAACGGTGCTGTACCGCCAATTGAGCCACCAAAAGTCGTTGCCCCGGCGGTATTCACTAACAATGACTTAGCCCCATTCACCGAGGAAGCCAGCGTAACATTGCCAGAGCCCGTCGAGGTCAATGTCGTGTCAACTCCAAGGGTCACTGCATCACCGTAGGTCTGCGCCGCTGTGGTGTTAACCACACCGCCGTTGATGGCCGTAGTTCCAGCACCGTTGGTCGTCACGCTGGTCAGAGCAGTAACTGCACCCACTGCACCTGCAAAGGTCGTGGTGCCACC
>CAIYNH010000777.1 GCA_903927495.1 uncultured beta proteobacterium | reverse complement strand
CTATTTAGCTTTACTGATGTCAACTTCAGCGGTGGGGCGTTGCAAGCCACGCTGGGCGACGGCTATGTGGGCGGCAAGAACGTCAATATCACGCTAGATGCAGGTGACTATTTCGGCAACGGCGTTTCACTGAATGCTGCAGGTGACCGCTTGGCAGTTGGGGCTGTCTTTGATGCAGGTTTTGGTAATGTGAAATTCAAGGCGGGGGCTGCGTATCTGTTCAGTTTTAGTGACGGGAATTTTACCGGTGGAACGCTCCAAAGCACTATCGGCGATGGCTATGTGGGTGGCAAGAATGTCAATTTGACACTCAATCAGTATGACACTTTCGGACACGTCGCCCTCAACGCTGCGGGTGACCGCCTGGCTGTTGGTGCAAATTATGACAATGGTGGCCTTGGCGCGGTGCATCTGTTTAGTTTTAGTGACAACAATTTTAACGGTGGCATGCAGCAAGGCATCATTGGCAGCGGCTACACAGGCGGGAAGAACATCCCTGTGGCGCTGCATCCGAATGACTTTTTTGGCGCGAACGTCTCACTCAATGCAGTGGGTGATCGTCTGGCTGTGGGTGCACCACTTGACGATGGCTTTAATGGCACCAAAATTGATTCTGGCGCGGTATATCTGTTCAGTTTTACTGACAATAATTTCAGCGGCGGTACGCTGCAAAGCATCATCGGTAATGGCTATACAGGTGGTAAGAACATTGATGTCCCCGGACTTCAAGCCAACGCATCTTTCGGTTTTGATGTGGCGCTGAACGCCCAGGGTGATCGACTGGCGGTAGGCTCACCCGGTGACACCGGGTTTGGCAATGTGGGCGCGGGCATTGGTGCGGTTCGTCTATTCCGGTTCGCCGATACAAACTTTAACGCTGGCAGTCTGGAAACACTACTTGGTAAAGGGTACACCGGAGCAGGTTTGGTGGACGTGCCTGGCCTTGGGGTTAACGATACATTTGGTGTATCTGTCGCTCTGAATGGCGCGGGTGACCGAATGGCAGTTGGCGCAGGTGGCGATAGCGGATTCAACAACCTTGTACCCAACGCGGGTGCTGTGTATCTTTATTCAAACACCACAAACACACCAACAAGCCTGCTTTTTGCGACCAATCCAACAGGCTCGCAGAGTATTGACCGCACTGGCCTACAAAACTTGCTGAGCGCCGGCACCAACGTCACCCTGCAAGCCAGCAATGACATCACGCTGAGCAGTGCCAACAACATTCTGGTCAACAACCCCACTGGCAACGGCGGCAACTTGACCTTGCAGGCGGGTCGCAGCGTGCTGATCAATAGCAGCATCATCACAGACAATGGCAACCTGACCCTGGTTGCCAATTCGACCGCGGCAGACGGTGTGGTCGATGCCCAGCGTGATGCCGGTCTGGCCGCATTGACGATTGCCAGCGGTGTTACGGTCAACACTGGCACGGGTGCAGTGAATTTCAGCATCAAAGATGGTGCGGGCCTGACCAACAACACGGCAGGCAGTTTGAATATTTTGGGTAGCGTGAGCGGCGGTGGTCAAGTGAACTACCAAGCCGATAGCATGACGCTGAGTGGTTCAAGCACGGCTACTGAAGGCTTTGCCATTGATCCCTTTACAGCGAACAGAGCTATTCGGCTTGAATCTACGGAAACGCCGAACACTTTAAGTCTCTCGCCTTTGGAGTTGGCCAGTGTTCACGCAAACTGGGGCATCAGTATTGGACGGACAGCGCTGATGCACCCTCTGAGCGTGACTGCGGCACTGGATGGCACCATGGTTGATGCCGGATATTTGGGGCTGGGCGGTGACACAGTTGCTGTCGATGCTCCAATTTCGCTTGGATCAAAGCAGTTATTTTTCAGTGGTGGGGCTGGTGGTATTGTGCTTAATGCGCCTGTTGCTTCCACAACGTATGTGGGATTTCAATTGAGCAGCGGGGGTAGCGTCACGCAAAGTGCAGGTGCAACGGTATCGGCTGGCATGCTGATGGCGCAAGGCGCTGGTTCGGTGTCGCTTGGAGCTGCAACAGGTGGCAACAAAATTCAAAGTGTTGCGGCTGACGTGACCGGCGCCTTCAGGCTATTGAATGACGCATCGCCAATGAGTATTGCAGCCCTACCATGGGCCAGTGGCATTCGGGCTAGCAGCGTTGATGTGCTGACAGGAGCTAATCTGACACTCAATACGCCGATTTCTTCTAGCGGTAGCGCTACGCTGGTTTCCGGCGGCAACTTCATCAACAACCTGTCCAATCCGCTCACCCCGGCCATCACGACCGGTACCAGCGGCCGTTGGCTGGTGTACTCCAGCAACCCGGCCAACGACACCAGGGGTTCCTTGGTGGCTGACTTCAAACACTACAACTGTACTTATTTGGCTGGCTGCGATGCAATAAGCACGCCATTGGGCAGTAGCGCTTCACCATTGCCCGGCACTGGCAATGGCTTTCTGTACGCCATTGCGCCGACGTTGTACGTGACACCTGCGGCGCAAACCGTGAGCTACGGCACCGGCGCCAACTTCACCCCGGTCTATAGCGGCTTGATTGATGGTGATACGGCGCTGACAGCGGGCATTGGCGGTTCACCCGTTTTTGCGATTGGTGGCGGCAAATCCAGCAGCAGCAACCCTGTGGCTGGAGCGCATGATGTCAGCTACAGTAGTGGCTTGTTGAGCTCGATGGGGTACCACTATGCCGACAACAGCGCGTCAGTGAATGAACTGACGGTTAGCCCCAAAATGCTTAACGTTGTAAACGGCATTGCACAAAACAAGACCTACGATGCCACACCAACTGCGGCTATTACCGGTGCTGCACTGACGGGGCAATTGGCTCAAGACAATGTATCTTTCAGCGGCAATGCCACTTTTGCTGACAAAAATGTGGGTATTGGCAAAGCGGTTACAAGCACCTTTACCCTGGCTGGCACTGATGCAGGCAACTACACGTTGATGCAGCAAACCAATTTGACTGCCGACATCAGCAAGGCCGATCTCAGCGTTAGCGGTCTCGCTGCTACCAACAAGACCTACGACACCACACCCGCCGCCACCCTGACAGGCACAGCGTCGATCGCCAAACTGGGTGCAGACGATGTGCTCATCGGCGGCACCGCTGCGGG
>CAIYNH010000776.1 GCA_903927495.1 uncultured beta proteobacterium | reverse complement strand
GGCACTGTCGACCTACCTGGGCGTTTAAGAGCGAAAAGTGCCTCCAGCCCCTGTAAAATATGCGTGAATAGCTACTATTTTTATAGTATTCAGAAGTTCTCGGTATCCACTTCGCTATTCCCCTGGGCGCTGTAGCGCGAGCCCACCACCGTGTTCTGGTTGATCAATGCATCCAGATTGTCCATGGTTGCCGCGTCCAGCGCCACGTTCACGGCTTCAACGTCTTCGGTCAAATGCGACAGGCTGGTGGTGCCTGGGATGGGGATGATGTGCTCGTCCCGGTGCAGCAGCCAGGCAATGGCCAACTGAGCGGGCGTGCAGCCCACATCCTTGGCCACTTGCAAGTAGGCGGGGAGCAGCTTGAGGTTGGCCGCGTAGTTGTCGGGTGAAAAGCGCGGCATGCTGCGGCGAATGTCGTTGGCATCTAGCGTATTCACTTCTTGCAACTTGCCACATAGAAACCCGCGCGCCACCGGGCTGAAGGCCACAAATGCCACGCCCAGCTCTTTACAGACACCCAGCACCGCAAGCTCGGGGTTGCGCGTCCACAGTGAATACTCGGTCTGCAAGGCGGCAATCGGGTGCTCGGCATGCGCGCGTCGCAGCGTGTCAGCCGACACTTCGGAAAGACCCACGCTGCGGATGTAGCCCCTGCGCACCATCTCGCCCAAAGCGCCCACGCTCTCTTCAATCGGCACCGTCTTGTCCCAGCGGTGCAGGTAGTACAGGTCAATCACATCGGTCTGCAACCGGCGCAGGCTGTCTTCACAGGTCTTGCGCAATGTTGCTGGACGGCCGTCAATCACGCGCACCAGTTTGCCGTCTCCATTCACATCTACACCCCGCATGCCGCACTTGCTGGCCAGCGTGATCTTCTGCCTATGCGGCTTCAACACCTTGCCCAACAGCGCTTCATTTGCGCCAAAGCCGTAGAGCGTGGCCGTGTCAAACAGCGTGACACCCGCGTCCAGCGCCGACAGCAGCACTCGCTCGCCTTGCTCGGCGGACACCTGCGCGCCATACGCGTGACTGAGGCTCATGCAGCCCAGGCCGATGGCGGAGACTTGGAAGGGGCCTAGTGCGCGGTGTTGCATGGCAGGAATCAGTGAGAAAAAAGAGCGTAGTTTAGGGTGTTCAACCGTCACAAGGTTCCCGATGGGCCTTTTGCTCTCTAGCTCGTCATCAGCTCCGCAATCACACGCCGCAGCCACTTGGTACCCGGGTCATTGTGGTAGCGCTCATGCCAGTGCTGTTTGACAGCGTAGTGTGGCAACTGAAACGGTACCGCAAAGGTTTTCAATGCGCCGCGTCCTTCCAGTACTGCCCCCAAACGCTGCGGTATGGTGATGATCAGGTCGGTGTGCTCCACCACCAGTGCCGCGCCGATGAAGTTGGGAATCTTGAGCGATATCTTGCGCTTCAACCCCATCCGCGCAATTTCCTGGTCAATCAACGCCGGTGCAGCGCCGGATGAACTGATCACAGCGTGGTGCTCCGAGCCAAAGTGCTGCAACGTCAACTCGTCGCGGATGCGCGGATGGTGGGCGCTGACCATGCACACAAAACTCTGGTCAAACAGCACCGTCTGGTAAAAACCCGCCTCCAGCTGCGGCATGAACCCAATGGCAAGGTCGGCATCGCCGCCCTCCAGCATGCGGGCAATATCGGTCGATAGCGGCAGGATCTCTATGTGGATGGTGGGCGCTGTGACGCGTAGCGTTTCCCACAATTTTGGCAACAGCACCAGCTGGGTGATGTCTGTCATGCAAATGCGAAATGTGCGCTGTGAGGTGGCGGGGTCAAAGTCATTGCGGTGTCCCAGCACCACGTCCAGCGCCTCTAGTACGCCACGCACCGGTCGCACCAGTCCTTCGCCGAAAGGTGTTGGCTCCATGCCGCTGGAGGTGCGCACAAAAAGTTGGTCATCAAAGTGGTGGCGCAGCTTGGACAGGGCTACGCTCACTGCGGGCTGGCCCAGATCGAGTGCCAGCGCCGCTCCCGTCACGCTGCGGGTCTTGTAAATCTCGTCAAAAACCGACAGCAACCGAATATCAATCGTGTTCATTGCAGCACCTCTATTCGATTATCGAATATCCCGTATTCGTTCGCTTGGATTTACAACATTTTCACCGACTCCTACGATCCACCCCATCGCAAAAACACCACCATGGGGAACAAAAATGCAAGAACTTG
>CAIYNH010000775.1 GCA_903927495.1 uncultured beta proteobacterium | reverse complement strand
TGCCCCGGCTGTTCTCTTTGCCAAGCTTGCATTTTTTCCTCTTTTTGAAAGATTTTCATGTCCATGTTCACCGCTGTCGAAATGGCCCCACGTGACCCGATTCTGGGTCTGAATGAGCAATTCAACGCCGACACCAACCCCAACAAAGTCAACCTCGGTGTTGGTGTCTATTACGATGACAACGGAAAATTGCCCTTGCTTCAATGTGTGCAAACCGCTGAAAAGGCCATGATGGAAAAGCCCAGTGCCCGCGGTTACTTGCCCATTGACGGCATTGCTGCATACGATGCAGCCGTAAAGTCGCTGGTTTTTGGTGCGGACGGCGAACCCGTCAAGTCCGGCCGCATCGCAACCATCCAGGCACTTGGAGGCACCGGTGGCCTCAAGGTGGGTGCCGACTTTCTCAAAAGAATCAGTCCCAATGCCACGGTATTGATCTCGGATCCCAGCTGGGAAAATCACCGCGCGCTGTTCACCAATGCAGGCTTTACGGTAGAGACCTATGCCTACTACGATGCTGCCAAGCGCGGCGTCAACTTCGAAAGCATGCTCGCCGCCCTGAACGCTGCTGCAGCTGAAACCATCATCGTGCTGCACGCGTGTTGCCACAACCCGACCGGCTACGACATCACCGCAGCGCAGTGGGACGAGGTGATCACCGTATGCAAAGCCAAAAATCTGACCCCCTTCCTTGACATGGCATACCAAGGCTTCGGCCACGGAATTCTGGAAGACGGTGCGGTCATAGGAAAGTTTGTCGCGGCAGGCATCACATTCCTGGTGTCCACCTCGTTCTCCAAGAGCTTCAGCCTGTACGGCGAGAGGGTCGGAGCCTTGAGCGTATTGTGCGCCGACAAAGAAGAAGCCAGCCGCGTCCTGAGCCAACTCAAAATCGTTATCCGTACCAACTACTCCAACCCTCCCACTCATGGCGGTGCAGTCGTTGCGGCCGTGTTGAACAACCCTGAATGGCGCGCGCTGTGGGAGACTGAACTGGGTGAAATGCGGGTACGAATCAAAGCCATGCGCCAAAAATTGGTAGACGGCCTCAAGGCCGCCGGAATCAAGCAAGACATGAGTTTTATCACCACACAGATCGGCATGTTCAGCTATTCTGGGCTTACCAAGGACCAAATGGTGCGTTTGCGCAATGAGTTTGGCGTGTACGGTACCGACTCGGGCCGAATGTGCGTGGCTGCGCTGAACAGCAAGAACATTGACCACGTCTGCGCCTCTATTGCCAAGGTTCTTTGAACATCAACCTGGTCACCATCGGCATGCTGGACCCTGTCGCACCCTCACCCACCGGCGGACCAACCCTCTCGCTGGTCATTGCGCGGCAGGCGATTTTGGACAGCAACCGTGCAGTGTTTGGCTACGAATTGTTTGACCGCTCTGTTAGCAGCAGCGAACATACAGCCGCCAGCGATGCACAGATGCTTTTCAACTTTTTGTCATTCTCGGAAGGGGAATCGCTGGTCGGCAAGAAGGATGTTTTCATCAACTGCACCCTCAACAGCCTTGCTGGTGGACACCTGGACTTGATCGCGCCCGAGCGCGTGGTATTGGAGATACCGCCACTACCCATCTCGCAACTAGACCAGATCGAAACACGGCTGACGAGTCTGCAGGAGGTCCGGCAACGCGGTTTTCGTCTGGCTTTTGACTATTCGGTTTTGACCCGGTCGTACAAATCCTGGCTGCCGCTGGCTTCGTTCATCAAGTTTGACTTGACTGCTCTCAAACCTGATGCGATGGAAGCATTCATCAAACTGGCGCAGCAAAAATCGCACGCGCATTTGATCGCCGAGAAGGTGGAAACATCCGAGCAATATTCTCTGGTGGCACGGCTAGGGGTCAAGTTATTCCAGGGCTACTGGTTTGCCAAACCCACTCTAATACAGGGACAAACCGTACGCCCCGCACAGGCCAACATCCTGCAACTCATCAACCTGGTACGCAAACAGGCAAGCACCGGGGAAATAGAAGAGGTGCTCAAACGCGATCCCACCCTGTCGTTTAATCTGCTTCGCTTCATTAACTCTGCCGGATTTGGCGCAAGGTCCGAAGTTACTTCGTTCAAGCACGCAGTGATGCTGCT
>CAIYNH010000774.1 GCA_903927495.1 uncultured beta proteobacterium | reverse complement strand
GACATTCTGGATTTCTCAAAACTTGATGAGGGAAAAATTGAAATCGTTGCGGTCAGCTTTGTCGTGAATGAGTTGCTGATGCAAATCACTGAAGTCTTCCGTGCTGAAGCCCAGAAGAAAGATATTCAGCTTGAATATGAGTTGGACCCAGGTTTGCCAGAACTGGTGGTGGCTGACCCCGTGCGAATCCGCCAGATTCTGGTCAGTCTGATCGACAATGCGCTTAAATTCACCAAAACTGGCAAAGTGACTGTGACGGCACGCACTCAGATTAAAGATCAAACGCCATATGTTGAATTTGTAGTTGTAGACACCGGAATAGGCATTACCGTTGACCAGTTGGAAAACATTTTTTTGCCCTTCACACAGGTAGATGAGTCCGCCACACGCCTGCAGGGTGGAACCGGACTAGGCTTGGCAATTTCCCTCAAGCTGGCAAAAGTAATGGATGGTCAGGTGTGGGCCACGAGCGAAGTTGGCCGCGGCAGCGAGTTTCATTTCATACTGCCATTGGTTGAAGGCACATCGTGTGTGACTTAGGTCACTTACCGGAGTTGCAGGATTAATTACATTAAAAGTTGTTGCTGTTCATTTGGGAGATATTCATGAAGACTAATGTAGGAAGCACAGATCGCATCATTCGCATCGTGCTGGGTTTGGCATTGATTGGCCTTACCCTCACCGGCAACATCGGTGTGTGGGGGTGGTTGGGCGTAGTGCCGCTGATTACCGGAGCCATTGGCTGGTGTCCTCCGTATGCCATTTTGGGCATCAGCACTTGCAAGGCGGAATAAAACCGCTGAAATGCTTGAAGAGTAGCCAATTTGGCCGCATTGGGGCGACCCAATCATAGTTTTGAAAATTGGGGTGCGTCTGTTTGCGACATTGACCATACGACCCGCCCCGCTTGCCGGATCCTGCGCACTAAAGATAGAGCAAACTACTGCGCCTCTCGCACCGGCCTGCCGTTCACGGGCTGCACCGGCCGTGCATTGTTGGGGTAGAGCTGGGTAAAGAGCTTGTATTGCGCCCTGCTGATGGTCACCGGTTGTTTCATCACCATCCACAGCACGCCTTCTGAGCAAGGGGGCGTTGTCAACGACCCCATGAACTGGTAATAGCGCTGATCCTTGGGCAGCAACTCGCTCACGTTGAGCAAGCCCTGTGGCATTCGCACGCGGTCGTTTGCGTCCAATGGCATATAGGTCCAGACTTTGTCAATCATGGTGTTGGCATCACCCTCTTGCAGCAGCACCGCGACAACTGCAAGTTGCCCTTCGTTACTTTTGTGCACCAGGTGGGCCACCATAGGGAATCGTTTGAAATTGATCTGCTCTTCCGATGGGGTGTGGAAATGGAGCTGTAGCAGTCGGTAATTGGAGCCGCGCACGGTGATGGAGTTTTCTCCCTGCACATCGACCTGAATGGTGTGACCATTGTTCACCACCGACGCGCTGCTCGTCACGTAAGTAAACTGGATGGGCTCTGCCGGACCCTGCAACGTGCCTCCCTCTTCAATATTGATGGGCGACTGACGTTTGCCGATGGCGCACACATTGAACTCGGGCTTGAGACTGCCCCAAGCTTGCGGCCCGGTTTCACCTTCGTAGGCCCAGTGCACCTCGCCACTATGGGCGTTGCCGGTACTTGCAGTGGCGCCGGCCGATGTGTTTCCCGTGGAATGCCCCGACACGGCTGCAGCGCGCGCCTGGTTGTAGCGCTGGCTGGCCATGGCCCTGGCTGAAGGTGAGATGCTGTGGCTGTTGGTATTGGCGTGGGCCGATCCGGCCGTTGAGGCCGCTTTGGCTTCTGCGCTGTCCTTGCCCTCCACCGTCACCGTCATTTTCTTGCTGGCTACCACGGTGCCAGCCATGGCTGCGCGAATTTTTTCTGCCATGGGGTTGCCACTGCCGGTGGGAAGACCATCGACAGGCACGGTCTTCTTGGAAACCGCCGTCTCGGGGGCTTCTTGTGCAGCGGCTTTGTCAGGCGCAGAGGGGGCCTTGGCAGGCTTTGCGGCAACCGGTTCTGCGTGTGCGGAGCCATGATCGCCAGCCGGATCAGCCGCCCGGACGCTTGTACCCGCCGCCAACCCCAAGGCGCAGACCAG
>CAIYNH010000773.1 GCA_903927495.1 uncultured beta proteobacterium | reverse complement strand
TTTTGGTGAAATCTTTTTCCATGTCTTCAATCGGAATGTTGACCGACCCTTTGAAATGACCACGCGCATAGTCTGTTACCGGACGAACATCCAGAATAAATTCACCCTTGGCCACTGCTTGCTCAAAGGCTTTGGGCGAAACCTGACCGAATGCATATACCGGTGCCCAATTTAATGTGCCGACTGCTGGTGCCGCGGCCAGCGCAGCTTTCCAGATCTTCAAGGGAAGGTAGGCGAGTCTGCGGAAGTCCTGCTCGCGCAGTTCTTCCAGGACGGCGTTCACGGCAGCCATGTCACCCCGCTCTATGACAAGTAGCGGTGCATTTTTAGACAGCGTGGCCAGCACGCTTTTGCCCATGTCGCTCTTGAGGTCGGCGAGTGATAGCTGAACGGTTTGGTTAGAGGTGCTCACGATCGTGTTTTTGCCGGGCGAAGCATCGATTAATATCAGGTTGCCTTTCTTCACAAAAGCCTCTTCTGCCTGCAGGGGCTGCGCCTTCTGATTCCAGCCAGGAACACCGTTGCGATAGACCCAAACATCCGAGTAACCCAACTTTCTGAAAATCACGGCGGAGTCGATTGACAAGGTGCACTCGCGTCCGGCGCAGTAGAAGATGATCTTGGCGGGTTTGGGAATACCCAGTTTGTCAGCACTGGCAGAATCTTTCATCAAAACATCGAGAGGCAGACTCAAGGCACCGGGAATATGACCTGTGATGTACTTGCCCGCTGGTCGGCTGTCCACCACCCAGACCGTTTTGCCGATCATCTCAGTTTCAAAATAGGTGACCATTTGGTCGTTGGTGATTTCGTCGGCTTCCGCCTTCACCTCTGCCGCCTGAATATTCCAGGAAAAAGTTGCAGACAGCACCGCTGCCATCAGGGCAGCTGCCCATACCATACGTTTCATGACAAGACTCCTTGAACTAAGAAGATGTGTCTCCATCAACCTGACTACCCCAACGGTGCAGGAGAGGTGAACCGTTGGGTGGAAACGGGCTCTCAGCAGCCAGCGGTTTTCTTGAACGACTTGCTGGTGTTCTTCCCATCTTTGTCCCAGCGGGCGCGAATTTCGTCACCTTCAACGATGCGTTTGTCTTTGAACTTGTCCAGCGTCAGGTCATCGGTTACGGTTAGTGTGGTGGATTCGCCGGTTTTGGCATCTTTCAGGATGGCAGAGGCCGATTTGCCGTCAGCAGCCAGTTTGATTTTGGTGACAGGGCCAACCATTTTTCCCTCGTCGGCAAAAGCATTGGCGGTAAACGTTGCACCCGACAAGCCCAGGACGGCAGCCATGATCAGGGTTGAGAGTTTGGATTTCATGATGGTTTCCTCAAAAAATAAAGTGTGTGACGATCAGAACTTGACTTCAAACGTGGCGTAAATGTTGGTGGCGTTTTCCAGCGGCGTCATGGTCATCATCTGACCGTTGACATCGGAGATGGCAACCGGTGCCCCAACCCAGTTGTTGCTTCCGGTGTACTTCATGTCATAGCGTTGCACGCCCAGACGGAAGAATGCTTTGCTGAAGTATGAGGAGATCGGCGTCCGGTCGAGTTCCTGGATCACGTAAGCCTCAAGCACGTCCCCGCGCACGCCCACCTTGGATGTCCACATGTCATCGGCGGCAGGTGCGAAGGTGATCCAGTCTTTGGAGCCGTGGTTGTATTCAAAGCCGAACATGGTTTTGGACGGAAGGTCGTAGCGCAGACCCAGAGCCACGGCGGTACCGGTTTTGCTGGTGGGTGCCTCAGGCTTAAAGAACTCGCCAGTCATCAAACCTTGGAAGCCGAATTGCGCTGAGACGTTGTTGTTCGGGTGGGTCACGCTCATGCCCACGTCGCCGAACAGGTGCAGGTTGCCAGGGCCGATTTTTTTGAAGGTGCTCATGAAACCCACGCCGTACCAGTCGATATCGCCCAGGTTTGTCTTGGCGGCGGTATTGCCAAAGTAGGTGTTGCTCATGGTCGGTGCATCAAAGATGTTCATGCCACGGTTCCATTGCAGCCAGACGCGCAGCGGGTCGGTGTCAATCGGAATAATGGCAATCCCCATCATGTCGGTGTCCGCCAGGGAATTGGTCGGGTTACTGTAGCCACTCTCGAAGCCCCGGCCATAGCAGAACTTGGCATAGGCCCCTGGCAGGGCATCAATGTCGGGGGCGTAGCCAACCGTCATGCCGTCAAACGCATAGTCCACCAGCAGCGAAGGTGTTCCGCCATTGCCAGGACGCGGATTGTTGTTTTTCAGGTTGCTGGGGGCCCCGCCGGTAGACGGTCGCCGCCCCACTGAAAACCACATTTCCTTGTCGGCAATATTGCTCCAGGTGGCATAGACGCGGTCCACATTCAGATAGCTGGTCGACGGCACCCGGCTCAAGGTGCCATCAAACACGCCGACACGATCGGCAAAGTAGGGAGCTGATCCGCCGTTGGTCAGAGCACCTTCGTTTTGAGAACCAAAGACCTTGTACATCTGCAGATGCGCCGTGACGCTGACATCCTGGGTGGCTTTGGCGTTCAAGTCCAGACCAAAGCGGTTGGTCATCAAGCTGCTGTTTTCTGGTTTGTAGGCGGGAATTGCAGCTTTTGTAGCAAATGGTGCCATGGCACCAATCATGGCCGCGTTGGCACCCAGAAATGTATTTGCCTGGTCATAGGTCGCAACTTTCCCCATGTCTTGCGAGAATCTCATGAGACCTGACAAAGCCTGTGCGCTGGTCCAACCCGGATTTAGACTGGAAGCAGCCGACGGGTTGGTAAAGAATTCCCCTTGCAAGGTACTTTGCGCATTGCCAAACATGGCATTCACATCCGTAAACGGCTTGGTTTGTCCGTCCAGACGGTCATAGCGGAAGTGGTAGTCCCCACCCACGGTCAGCCATTTGCCCAGCGACTTGTCTTCGAGTTTCTTTACCTGGCTCTTCAGTTCTTCAAGCGCTGCGTCGTTGGGTTTGGCGACATCGGCCAGCACGGGGGCTTGCGCCTTGCTGGTTTTTTGTTCATTGGCTTGAACCTGGCCCTTCAGGGCTTGCAACTGTTGGGCCAACTGCTCGTTTTGCTGGGCGAGTGCTTCAATTTTTTTCAGCAAATCGGCCTCTGATGCATAAGCCGCCATCGGCATCAGCATGCCGGCAATCACAGTTGCGAGCAGATTTTTCTTGAACTTGGTTTGCATGGATAACTCCTTACGTGGTGAACAATCAAAATGACCTGGAGGCAGGCTAGTGCGAGCCTTGGCCAAGGTCTTCCCAGCCGGTAATCATGGCCATGACCTGGGAATGGATCTTGTGACCGGTGGTAGCCAGATACAGGTGCGATATCAGAAAAGCCAACATCAGGAAGGCCCCCAGCGTGTGGCCAGTAGCCACCCACTGCAGGCTTAACCCGCTCAGGCCCAGGGCTGGCCAATCTGCGTAAAACAGGTACAAGCCACCGGTTAACCAGATCAGCGGACTCAGCAGAGTCAGGATCGCCAGATAGGTCAAACGCTGCAGGGGGTTATGCTTTTTGCCCGGTGTGGGTTTGAACGGGTGCTGTTCCCCTCTGAAAATGCCGGACGAGTAGTACCTGGCAATCGCCACGAGCTTTTGCGTGGTGGGACTGTATTGCCGCCATTCACCAGTGGTGATGTGCCAGAAAATGGCAAAGATCCACAATCCAACCAGCGTCCAGGCGGCAAAGGTGTGGAAACACACGGCTTTTTCGAAGCCAAAAACAGTGTAAGTTCCATGTACTTCAAAGCCCGTCAGCAGCATAAAGATGATCAGTGATGCCTGCGACCAGTGCCAGAAACGCTCAAAGGGTTTGAATAAATAAACGCGTGACATGATGGTTCTCCGGGTTAGCTGTTGCGTTTGTTGCTGACGACACGTAGCAGTCCATGCCCCAGAACTCCAAACAGGGTCAAGGCAGCCATAAGCCAGCCACCGATTTCGAGCCAGCGGGCATGGTCACTGCCGCGACCCGGCATATATACGCCGTCGATCTGTTCAAGACGGCCATGGCTGCTATGGCATTCGATACAGGCAACGGCTTTTTCCTTGGGAGCCACCATGTGCGTGATTGGCCAGGCACTTTCGGTTTCAATGAAATCTATTTTTCCGGAGAAATCAGCCTTTGCGTTGGCCATGCCGGTCGCTGCAGCCTTGTCCCAGTTCAGGTTCTTCCAAAAAGCAGTGGTGTCGTTGCCAGCCAGATGCGTGATGATGAGCGACTTGTTGACGGGGTCATAGGGCTGCTTGCCGCGGAACATTTTGATGGGCCAGATCATTGACTTTCCGTCGGTGGCGCTGCCCTCAAAGTGGTTGATTTGTGTTGGTTTGTCGCCTTTTTCGATCTTGTCGCCCGTCAGGGTGTAGCGAACTGTGCCGTTGAACCAGATGTACTCAGGCTTGACGTTTTCTTTCCAGACAAAATCACCCTTGATGGACATGTAGGTGTCATACCCGTCTTCGTTTTTCAGGGTCATGGGTTTTCCGTCTTTGTCAAGCTTGCCGGCTGTGGACCAGTCCCATGACATTTTTGTTGGCTGACCACCACGGGCGTAGGCCGGAATGTGGCAGGTTTGGCACGCCAACTTGCTGGTGTGGTCGTTGAGCTTGGCCGCTTTGTGAGGGGCTTGCCCATGGCAAGCCTGGCAAGTAGCTGGGTTGGCACTCTCTGACTTGCCGCGAAGGTGGGCCGGTTCTTTGTCCTTGGCGGTTGGGGCGTAACGGCTGCCCGGCACTTGGTGGCCCTCGGTTTTGTGGCAAGTGGCACAACTGAAGTTGTTGCCCTTGGCATCCATGTGCACATCAAGATCTTTGCTGGGGGATTCCAGAGAACTGTCCAGATCGCCGTGTTTGACACCATCGCCACCACCACCGTTAAAGTGACAAGCGCCACAGGTGGTGCGCTTGGTCGGTCCGACCTTCTGGGCAATTTCGGTCAGATCGATGCCACGAATGATCTTGCCCGAACCCGCTGGAAACTCGGTGTCCTTGGTCACTGGCAAACCAGCAAAGCCCGATGGCTTGCGGTACTTTCCGGTGGCATCGTGACATGCCAGACAGTCAACATTTTCCTCAACGCTGAAATCAAACTTGTCGTCCTTCCAGCCATAGCCAATGTGGCAGCTATTGCAGGCAGCCTCGTTCGATTTGACCGAAGTACAAAAATTGTTGACGATGTGTTTTTTTCCAAGCATCTGCTTGGTGTCGGGATTGACGAACTCCCACTTCCAGTGCTGGGTCTGGTGGATCTGCTTGGCAGCCTCGGTGTGGCAGCTCAGGCAGGCTTTGGTCACCTCGGGACCGGAATCGAATTCGCGGTTCAGTTCCTTGAACTTGGCGTGGTCGGCCGTGGATTTGAACAGTCCGATGAACTGCTCGAAGAACATAGTCGACAGGTCTTCGCTGTTGGTGAGAACAAGCTCCAACTTGATTTTCCGCACGATGGGCGCGATGTACT
>CAIYNH010000772.1 GCA_903927495.1 uncultured beta proteobacterium | reverse complement strand
TTCACATCATGCCTGAAGTTGCGGGTGAATTTGCTGGTCGAACAGCAGCAAAACAATTTGCCTTGGCAGCAGCCTCTAAAACACCGGCTACTTTTGCGGTAACGTGCCGACTGATTGAATCCCCATTGATGCACAGTTCCCGGAGAATCACATGTTTGACTATCTCGTTATCGGCGGCGGCTCTGCCGGCTGCGTACTGGCTGCCAGGCTGTCAGAAAACCCTGCCATTAACGTGGCACTGCTGGAGGCCGGGCCTGCCGATAGCAACGTACTCATTCATTGTCCCGCCGGGCTGGCCGTGCTGGCCAAGTTCAGCATGGCAGGCTGGGCCATCAATACCGTGCCGCAACCCGGCCTGAATGGGCGACAAGGCTATCAGCCTCGAGGCAAGGTGCTGGGGGGCTCGAGCTCCATCAACGCCATGATTTACACCCGTGGCCACCCGAGTGACTATGACCACTGGGCCGACTTGGGGAATCCGGGCTGGAGTTATGCCGAGGTGCTGCCCTACTTCAAACGCTCCGAACACAATGAGCGCGGCGCAGATGCCTTTCATGGCATTGGTGGTCCATTGAATGCGATGGATTTGCGCAGCCCCAACCGCTTTGGTGAGTGGTTTGTACAAGCCGCGCTGCAGGCCGGCCACCAGCGCAATGAAGACTTCAATGGACAGGATCAGGAGGGGGTAGGCCCCTACCAGGTGACCCACAAAAACGGCGAGCGCTACAGCGCCGCCAAGGCTTACCTAACGCCCAATTTATCGCGCCCCAATCTGCAAGTCTTCACCGGGGCTCATGTGACCCGCATCCTGTTGGAAAAAAAGCGTGCTGTCGGTGTCGAGTTTGAGCATCAGGGCAGCCTCAAGCAACTCAAATGCCAGCGCGAAGTGCTTTTGTGCGCAGGGGCGCTGCAGTCGCCGCAGATCCTGATGCTCTCAGGCATCGGGCCGCACCAGCACCTGATCGACAAGGGCGTTGCGACACTGCATAACCTGCCAGGGGTCGGCCAAAACCTGCACGATCACGTGGATGTGGTGGTGGTAGTGGATGCACCCAAAGCCACGGAACTGTTCGGCTTGTCACTCAGTGGTGCCATTCGTGCCATCAAGGGCATTTTCGAATGGCGCAACCGGCGCAGCGGTATGTTGACCAGCAATTTTGCCGAGGCAGGTGGTTTCATCAGGAGCCAACCGAGCGAGGCAATTCCTGACCTGCAATTGCATTTTGTGGTGGGCAAACTGGTCAACCATGGCCGTACCACGACCCTGGGCCACGGTTATTCCTGTCACGTCTGTCTGCTGCGCCCATTGAGTCGAGGCAGCGTCACACTGGCCAGCAAAGACCCGCACGCGCTGCCTTTGGTTGATCCTGATTTTCTGGGTAGTCGTGACGACATGGAGCGCATGATTCGGGGCTTCAAGCTGGTGCGCCAAATTCTTGGTCGAAGTGCGCTGACGCAATTTGGCGGACGCGAACTTGCCGCCTCAGCCAGTGCCCAGACCGACGCGCAGATCGAACAATTCATACGCAATTACGCCGACACCATTTACCACCCGGTAGGAACTTGCCGCATGGGTCACGACGAGATGGCGGTGGTGGATGCCCAACTGCGCGTGCACGGCCTGCAAGGTCTGCGCGTGGTCGATGCCTCCATCATGCCGCGTGTCATCAGCGGCAACACCAACGCACCCGTGATCATGATTGCCGAGAAGGCCGCCGACATGATTCGGGAAACCTGGGCCGACTGAAGGGCCGGTCTGGCAGACTGCATTTGTGCTGTAGCTGGTCCTGGTTGGGCTACGTTGCCAACCTGCCCCGTCAGATACATCGGGGCAAGCCTGCAAATTTTTGATAAATTGGCATTTACACCATATCTGACAGGCGTATACAGCTATATAAAATATAGCTGATTATTTTGAGTTATAACCAGCGCCTGCCTTCCAAGGTCTGCAATCTGTTCACCCTTCGCCAGAAAATACGCGCATGACACCCAACACTTCGGCTGTGCCAAACCAACCTGCAACGGCTTTCCTCGGACTCGCGCCTTATCTGCGCATGAGCATCGCTGGCACTGATCTCAAACCGACGGCCGATGCGCTCCTGGCCAAGGCGCAGGCGCAGCCCCTCGATGCCAACCTGTGGATGAACCTGGCCACCGTGATGCAGTGTCTGGGGCAACGCGATTTGGGCTTGCGCCTGCAAGCTCAAGCGCTCGATTTGCAGCGTATTTACCACCTTGCGGCGTCCCGGCAACCGGCCCGGTTGCGCCTGCTGATGCTGCTAGTGCCAGGTGATCTGGCGGCCAATACGCCGCTCGATTGCTTGCTCGAAAACTGCGACATTGATCTGGATTTTTACTATTGCACGCCGGGCGATCCGCTAGCCCTACCCATGCCTGATCACGATGCGCTGTTGCTCGCCATGAGCGAGTGTGACGACAACCGCGAACTGCTGCTGTCGCTGGAGCAGGCACTGGCCAGCTGGCCCAAGCCCGTCATCAATGCCCCCCGGCACATACCAAAAATTGGCCGTGATGCTGCCAGTTCGCTATTGCAAAACGTAGCTGGTTTGCTGATACCGCCTACTTTGCGGGCCTCACGAGTCGCATTGCAGGCCATTGCGTCAGGGGCTGATCGACTCAGCGAGCGTGTAGTTGGCTGTGATTTTCCGATCATCGTGCGCCCTTTGGGTTCACACGGCGGACACGACCTGGCCAGAATCAACGCCCATGCTGATCTTGAGCAGTACTTGTTGCAAGTCCAGGATCTAGAGTTTTATATCTCGCGCTTTATAGATTACAGCGCAAGCGACGGCTATTTCCGCAAGATCAGAGTGGCGTTGATCGATGGCCTGGCCTACGCCTGCCACATGGCGGTATCGGCTCACTGGATGATCCACTATGTCAACGCAGGCATGTATGAAGAAGCCTGGAAACGCGAGCAGGAGTTGGCGTTCATGACGCACTTTGATGCTTTTGTGAAGCGACACAAGACGGCGCTGGATGCCATTGCCAGTCGCACCGGTCTTGACTACGTCTGCGTCGATTGCGCCGAAACGCCGGATGGCATGTTGCTGGTGTTCGAGGTTGACCACGCCATGGTGGTGCACGCGATGGATCTGGAGGATCAATTTCCATATAAACAGCTGCATATGCAAAAGGTCAAAGACGGTTTTGTGACTTACCTGTTGCGCATTTGTCACGCGGGCACCAGTCCAATCATGCCGCCGGTGGCTGTCTAGCCTCAATGGCTACGCAAAATAATAGCAGCGCACACTTAGCTGTCATGCCTTTCTGGCTGGTTCAATTCAGCAGAAATTAGTTGCTTAAGTTTGCCCAAGCACTGCCGTTAATGGGTTAAGGGCAATTTCAACCAAAGCCGTTGGTGACGGTTGCCTGAGTCATTTGGCACCACAAGTTTCGATACTGAAACGCGTGGTAGTCATGGCAATGACCGTCATTGGACTTCGGTTTGGTGACTTTGGATCGTGACTGAGGACAGGAGTGCATCATGAGTAACGTTTCTTCAACCACTGTTAGCCCACCGCCTAGTGCGCCCATGCCGCGTATCGCAACTGCTATGCCTGCAGCACGCACAGCTACACCCATTCCGAGCGCGGCAGCACAAGTTGCTGCCGATAGTCAACGCAAGACCTACGCACCCATAGCACAGGCCAGGACCACCCCTGAAGACCTGAAACGTGCCACCGATGAATTGCAACAGCGGGTCACAATGCTGGCACCCGAATTGCAGTTTTCGGTCGATCAAAGCAGTGGGCGCTCCATCATCAAGTTCACAGATCGAGCCACCAATGAAGTGATTCAGCAATTTCCCTCAGAAGAAGCACTGCATCTGACCAAAGCCATGGATCAGTTTCAAAGGGGTTTGCTCATCAATCGAAAGGCCTAAAAAGCCAACAAGCGCCCGACTGTATTGCGTAGTACGCTATAAACTAAATAGCATTAAAACATCTTTCGAGGACCCCGAGACTAGCCCCGAAAACGCTTGCGCGTAAGCGCCAATGCAATCCAGAATCCCACCGCTGCATAGACCGTCAGCACGACCACCGGCCTAATCCATTTAGCTGGCCATTGGTCCATGAACAGTGGGCGCACCAGATCCACCGCATTGGTCAGCGGCAGCCATTGAGACACAGTTCGCACTGCCGGGGGAAGTTGCTCCAGCGGAAAGAAGATGCCGCTCAAAAACATCATCGGTGTCAAAAACAAGGTGAAGTAATAGGTGAAGAAGTCATAACCCTTGGCCAGTGCGTTGAAGATCAGCGCCAAACAACTGAACGTAATGCCCACCCCCAGCAACACCGGCCAGGCGACCAGCAGCTTCGGGCTGTAACTGATGCCCAAAGCCAGCATCACAGCCAGAATGGCCGTCACGGTAAAGAGCGACTTGAAGGCAGCCCACAGCATTTCGGCCATCACGATGTCGTCCAGATTGACCGGCGCGTTCATGATGCCGTCCCAGGTTTTTTGCACGTGCATACGCGAAAACGCCGAGTACAGCGCCTCGAAGCTGGCCGCATTCATGGCGCTCATGCAGATTGAACCACTGGCCAGAAACAAAATGTAGGGCACGGGCGTACCGTCAACACTCACCTTGCCGACCAGTGCCCCCATGCCGTAACCAAAAGCCACCAGCCACATCAATGGTTCGGCAATATTGCCAACCAAACTGGGAATTGCCAGCTTGCGCCAAACCAGGAGATTGCGAAGAAATACCGGCCACCAGCGTGTTGACAGCTCTGGCGCGCGCCAGACGCTAGGGGTGTTACGTTGAGTTGTCATGCATCCTCCCGAATTTGCCGACCTGTGAGTTTGAGGAATAAATCCTCAAGATTGGCGGGGCGGTGCAGTGTGCGCAATTGTGGGTAGGCGGCCAAGGCCTCCAGCAAGGGCGCAGCATTGGCGGTATAGAAAAACACCGTTTCGCCACTCACCTCCAGCCGTGTTGCCAGCGTTTCAAGTGGCGAATCAAGCAAATTTAGCGCACCAGCGCCAAACACCTCCACCACATCAGGCTCCAGAAATTGGGCAATCAAATCACGCGGAGCGCCTTCGGCGATTTTTTTGCCATGATCCACCACCAGCAATCGGCTACACAGGCGTTCGGCCTCATCCATAAAGTGGGTGGTCAGCAAAATTGACTTACCCTCCTGCAGCAGCATTTGCAGGCGCTCCCACATCAGGTGGCGCGCTTGCGGATCAAGCCCGGTGGTCGGCTCGTCGAGCAACAGCAGTCGCGGATTGTTGACCAGGGCACGCGCCAGGCTCAAGCGGCGCTTCATTCCACCCGACAACTCACCCGGCTTGGCATTGGCCTTGCTGGTAAGTGACGCAAATTCCAGCAGAGAAGGGATGCGCTCTTTGATTTGTGCGTCTTTCATGCCGAAATACCGACCATAAACCAGCAAATTTTCAGCACAGGTAAAGTCTGGGTCGAGGGTATCCATTTGGCTGACCACACCCAACTGCGCCTTGATCGCCAGCGAATCCTGCGGCATTTGCATACCAAACGCAGTGACGCTGCCGGCATCCGGTACCGTCAAGCCCAGGCACATGCGAATGGTGGTGGTTTTGCCCGCGCCATTGGGCCCGATCACACCCAGACATTCGCCGGGTGCGATAGAAAATGACATGTCGTTCACCACCGTAGCTTCGCCGTAGTTTTTAAACAAGCCTTGCACCGATAAAATTGATAAATTCATGAGCAGAATTGTCACCCAGCTCCAGTGCTATGCGCTGCACAATTTTCCAAAACCTTTTTTTAGGCAGCAGACCCAACCATGCACCACAACATCAGCCTGATTGGCGCTCCGACCGACATTGGTGCCGGCAGCCGAGGGGCCAGCATGGGCCCGGAGGCTCTGCGTGTAGCGAAGCTGCTGGAAGTGCTGCAGGGTCATGGTTTGGAGGTGGTCGATCGCGGCAACCTGACGGGCCCACGTAACCCCTGGCTGGCACCCGTCAACGGTTATCGCCATCTTGCTGAAGTGGTGGCGTGGAACCGCACTGTGCATGACGCAGTGTATGCAGAGCTTGCGCAAAATCGCCTGCCGATCTTGCTGGGCGGCGACCACTGCCTGGTACTGGGCTCGATCAGTGCCGTGGCCCGCCATTGCCGCGAAACGGGCAAAAAATTGCGCGTGCTGTGGCTGGATGCCCACGCCGACTTCAACACCAACACCCTCACCCCCAGCGGCAACATTCACGGCATGCCGGTGGCCTGCCTGTGTGGTCAGGGGCCGTCTGACCTCACCGGTCTGAGTGGTCAGGTCCCGGCCATCAGCCCCAAGTGGGTACGCCAAATCGGTATTCGAAGTGTCGATGAAGGTGAAAAACGCCTGGTTCATGAGGCCGGCCTGGAGGTATTTGACATGCGCTACATCGATGAGATGGGCATGCGCGCTGCAATGGAAATGGCCTTGGCGCTGGTCGATGCCAACACCCACCTGCATGTCAGCTTTGACGTGGATTTTCTGGATCCGGACATTGCTCCAGGGGTCGGTACCACGGTGCGCGGTGGTCCCACCTACCGTGAGGCGCAGTTGTGCATGGAGATGATTGCCGACACCGGTCGAGTCGCCTCCCTGGATGTGATGGAACTCAACCCGGCCTTTGATGTGCGCAACCGAACCGCAGAAGTCGCGGTGGATTTGATCGAGTCGATGTTTGGCAAAAGCACACTGATGCGCCGGCCCAGCGCTTGAAAAGCGGCCCTGGGTCATCGCCAGCCTTGGCTACTGCTGCAGGAGCTTTGGGCGCAGGTGGCGTAGTTTTACGGCCGAGCGCTGTTAACATTATCAGAACCTTCCTGCTTTCAGACGAGCGCACCCATGAAAATCCTGTCCCAACCCCTGCTTGCCATCAGCTTTATCGCAGCCCTATCCGGATGTGCCAGCGAAAGATACGTCAACCAGCAAACGACGACCATGAATGCGGCCGCCAACGCCCGCAGCAACGCCGAGTTCTTGCGATTTGACACGCACCTGTCCAGCCTTGACGCGCAGACCGCTGCTCTGGAGAACCGCCTTGGCAAAGTCGAGAGCAGTCTGGTCGCAAGCAACCGGCTGGCTCAGGATGCGCTGGACCGCGCCAACGCCTCACAGCAAGTCACTCAGCAAGGCACGCAGCAGGTCAGATTGGCCTTCGAGGTGACACTGACCGATGCTCAAATCAAGTTCGCATCGGGCAAAGCAGCGCTGAACAAGGATGCCGAACAGGTACTCACCGAACTGGCCAAAAAACTGAAGGCTGACAACCGCAACATTTATATCGAAATTCAAGGCCACACTGACAACGTCGGCAGCAAATCGGACAACAAACAACTCGGCCTTGACCGCGCCGAATCGGTGCGAAACTTTTTACGCTCAGCCGGCCTGCCGCTGCACCGCATGAGCGTCATCAGCTACGGCAGCACTCAGCCAGTCGCTGCCGGAAAAGACCGCAAGGCGCAAGCACAAAACCGACGCGTTGTGCTGATGGTTCTGGTTTAAGAGGAGCGCAGCAAGCAGCCAGGGCTTGCGATGCTGCAGTCAAAATCACAGCGAGCCTGCGGATAACATTCGAACATGGCTCTTCTGCCCACCCCTGATACGTCGCCCACTGAGGCATCCACGGCATTGCCGCGTGATGCCCAGAGCATTCTGGAACTGGCTGCGCGCTCCATGTTTGATTTATTTGCCCATGCCAGTGAGGGCATGCTGCTGGTTGACCGGGAAGCGCGGGTGGTGTGGATCAACGATCAATACCGACGCTTTCTGCCGGCCCTGGGTTTTGCCCGTGAAGAAGACTTTGTCGGTCACCCCGTGGCATCCGTGGTGCAAAACACCCAAATGCATCAGGTCTTACGCTCTGGCAAGCCGATTCTGATTGACCTGCTGCACAACCGCGCCGGCAGTTTTGTGGTCTCGCGCATTCCCTTGCGTGACGATGATGGCGCAGTGATTGGTGCCTTGGGCATTGTCTTGTTCGACCATGCCGAAACCACTTTGCAGCCTTTCATCAGCAAGGTCACCGCCCTGCAACGAGAACTTGACGACACCCGACGCGAGTTGGCCACCCAACGCAGCCAAAATATGCTCGGGCAACGCCGTGCCAAGTACACCTTTGCCAGCTTTGTCGGCACCAGCCCGGCGGCAGTTGAGGTCAAGCGGCAGGCACGTCGCGCTGCGCAGTCAAGCTCGGCGGTGCTGCTGCTGGGCGAGACCGGAACCGGCAAAGAGTTGCTGGCGCACGCCATCCACGCCGCATCTAACCGTGCCAATGGTCCTTTTGTCGGCCTAAATATCGCAGCCGTACCTGAAACCCTGCTGGAAGCTGAATTTTTTGGCGTTGCACCCGGTGCCTACACCGGCGCCGACCGCAAGGGGCGCGATGGCAAGTTCAAGTTGGCCAATGGTGGCACCTTGTTCCTGGATGAAATTGGCGATATGCCCTTGAATCTGCAGGCCAAGCTGCTGCGCGTCCTGCAGGAGGGCGAAATCGAACCCCTGGGCTCGAACCGCCTGCTGCCCTTTGATGCCCGCGTAATCGCCGCCACTTCCCGTGATTTAAAGACCCTGGTGCGCGAAGGCCAGTTTCGCGAAGACCTGTATTACCGGCTCAACGTGCTGCCGATCCATATCCCACCCTTGCGCGAGCGACGCAGCGACATACCGGCACTGGTGGAGGTGCTGTCCGAAGACATGGCCCAAAGGGGCACGCCACCGCCTGAACTTAGCTCAGAGGCGCTGGCGTTGCTGGCGGGCCAAAGCTGGCGCGGCAACATTCGCGAGCTACGTAATGCGCTGGAGCAAGCGGTGTTGCGTGGCGACAGCGACCGCCTAGATGCCAGTCAACTCAAAGAGGTTCTGCGCCTGTCCGGCATGACTGAAGTGGCGCCTGCTCTGACACCCACGCCGATGACGGCCGAAAGCGATTGGCTGCGCCCACTGGCCGTGCAGGTCGCCGAACTGGAGCAACGCGCAATTGCCGCAGCCCTGCAGGCCACCGGTGGCAACAAGTTGGCCGCCGCACGGATGCTGAAAGTTTCCCGCGCCACACTCTATGGACGCATGGAAAACCCTGCTCAATAAGAAGACAAGTGTCTGTTTTTTGAACATGTCAATCGTCTGATAATCAGACACTTTAATCAAACTTTAGAATAAAAATGTTTCGCATCAATAAGTTACAGACTGGCACGCCCTGTGCAATGTTGATTTAATCACCTAAGGAGACTTTCCCCATGCATCGTCGCAACCTGATTGCCTTGGCCGCTTTGGCCAGTGTTTTGTCCATCCCGGCTTTGAGTCAAGCCCAAGACATCAAAATCGCCCATATCTACAGCAAAACCGGCCCGCTCGAAGCCTACGGCAAGCAGACGCAAACCGGATTTATGATGGGGCTGGACTACGCCACCGGCGGCACCATGATGGTGGCCGGCAAGAAAATCACTGTGATCGAGAAAGACGACCAGGGTAAGCCGGATCTGGGCAAGAGCCTGCTGGCCGCTGCGTATGGCGACGACAAGGTCGATCTGGCGGTAGGCCCAACCGCCTCACCCGTCGCACTGGCGATGCTTCCAGTGGCTGAGGAGTACAAGAAGATCCTGCTGGTAGAGCCCGCCGTGGCAGACAGCATTACCGGCGACAAGTGGAACAAATACATTTTCCGCACCGGACGCAACAGCAGCCAGGACGCGATTGCCAACGCCGTCGCATTGGACAAAGAGGGCTTCAGCATCGTCACCATGGCACAAGACTCGGCTTTCGGTAAGGACGGGGTCAAAGCCTTCAAGGAAGCGCTGAAAAAGGCCAAGCTGGTGCATGAGGAATACCTGCCACCCACGACCACCGACTTCACCGCCGGTGCTCAGCGCATGATTGACAAACTCAAAGGTCTGCCCGGTCGCAAGGTGATTTTCATCATCTGGGCCGGCGGCAACCCGTTCAAAATCGCCGACATGGACCTGAAACGCCACGGCATTGAGATCGCCACCGGTGGCAACATCTTGCCTGCCATGACCGCCTACAAACAGTTCCCCGGCATGGAAGGCGCAGCGTATTACTACTTTGGCATGCCGAAAAATCCAATCAACGAAGCCCTGGTGGCCCAACACTACAGTCAATTCAAGACCCCACCTGACTTCTTCACTGCCGGCGGTTTCAGTGCAGCAATGGCTGTCATCACCGCCTTGAAGGCCAGCAAGGGCGATACCAGCGCCAATACGCTGATCAGGACTATGGAAGGCATGAGTTTTGACACCCCCAAGGGCAAAATGACTTTCCGCAAGGAAGACCACCAGGCCATGCAAAGCATGTACCACTTCAAGATCAAGATCGATCCAGCGTTTGCCTGGGGCGTGCCTGAACTGGTGCGCGAAATCAAAGCAGAAGAGATGCTTATTCCAATCCGAAATAAACGTTAAACAGGCTATATCGCCCGTCAATAAAGCGCAGGCAGCTATTTAAATAGGAGCAAATCGGATTTGCTCCGGGCTTATGCCCACTGCCTGCATTCTCTTGTCACCATGCTTATAACCCAGGACATCACGATTCGCTTTGGCGGCCATGTGGCGGTGAATGCGGTCTCGTGCAGCTTTGCACCAGGCACATTGACGGCCATTGTGGGCCCGAACGGGGCCGGCAAAACCACGTATTTCAACCTGATTTCCGGGCAGCTGAAAGCCAGCTCGGGTAGGGTGCAGCTGGATGGCAAAGAACTGACGCATTTGAGTCCCTCGGCGCGCACCCGTGCCGGGCTGGGCCGGGCCTTTCAACTGACCAATCTGTTTCCTAACCTGAGCGTGCTGGAAAACGTGCGCCTGGCGGTGCAAGCCAGCCGCAGCGGAAAGCACCGGCGCGGCCTGAATTTATGGAGCATCTGGAGCGACCACTCTGACCTGACCGCACGCGCCCACGAGATTTTGCTGTCGGTCTCGATGGCTCAGCAGCAGCAGGCAACGGTCGCCAGCCTGCCGCATGGCGACCAGCGCAAGCTTGAAGTGGCACTGCTGATGGCACTGGAGCCCTCGGTGTACATGTTTGATGAACCCACCGCCGGCAT
>CAIYNH010000771.1 GCA_903927495.1 uncultured beta proteobacterium | reverse complement strand
CTGGATTTTTTGCAGTCTCTTGATCGAAGATGAATTTGTCGATGAGCTTTTGTTCCGCAATGAATTTTTTGACTGTCTTGTCATTTACAAATCGCTCTCGCTCCCCTGCATTCCTAAAGATATTGACAAGGGCTGGATTTTTACGTTGTCCATCTGTGTCTATCCAACCAGTCTTGTGCATAGTCGCACCGAACCCAATAGCGGTGAACGCCCTTTTGATGCTCTTCTTTTGGCCGTCAGAGTCAGATTTGCTATCCGCTGTATAGGTGTAGTGTCGGACTATGTTGATCAAATCGTTCTTGTCTTCCACGTAGATAAGCGTGGTTGCAAAGGCCTTCTCCAAAGGTCCGTCCACTAGGCCCGAGGCAATCATCTGCATAGCGTAGCCCAACTTCCAAGCGATTACGCTGCTGCGTATGTCGTACTCCCAGTGATAGCCCAACATTGCTCGCCTGAGCTCTTTGTTGACGGACTGCACACTTATGCCCTTGAAGTACATCCTGCCAAATTCGCTGGGATTTTTACGTTGGATAAAGTGCCCATTGGTGATCTCGGCAACACTCAAAATTGTGTCGCACTGGGCTGCAATTTGTTCCTTCTTGACTTTGGGTATGTTGCTGGCTGAGTACTGCAACCATTCCAAATAACCCTTTAGGGACTTGATGTTTATTGCGACTGGTTCAAACAGTTCGTTGATCTGTTGATCTGTGAGGTTTTGAGAATACTCTGGGTACAGCTGTGAAATAAGTTGTCTGTGTGATGACCTGATCTGTGCATTCGAAATTGGTGTGATTTCAATGCCTTCGCCTGCATCAATACCATCAGCGATGGTGACCAGTTTGGTAAGCTTGACCTTGGACACCCGCTTGCTGATGTTGTTGCCAGCGGTTGCTATTTCAACCAAGTTCAGTCCGTTATCGGCAAGCCACTTGTGGATGCGGATTTTGTTTGGCCCGATTTGACCCCCGTCTGTTGATAGTTTCGTAGTGGGAATTGAATACAGTTTGAACAAGACCTCATCGTTGCTTCTGCCTCTCGCTAGTGCAGCTGTCAGCAATTGTTCCAGCAAACCCACGTATTTGGCTAAGCCTTTTCCCGCACTGTTGGCTGGCTTGGGGAATGCGGCATGAAGTCGCTCTTCGATGATCGGGTTAAGGACAAGTTTCATCGCTGGTCAGGTGTTTATGTCTTGAGATGAATTTTCGCCAAAAAAACATTTGCGTGTTGGATGTTTGTGCTGGTCATTTTGGGTGAACTTCTGACCAAGTGCACTCCGTAGGACGGACCGCCTGCGGCTTTCCTCTTGGTACTGGGTTCGCAAGTGGCTTTGGGCTCCTTGACCCTTGTTATCTATAAGTGTGTGACTTTTTCTGCAAGCCAGGGTAATGCAGGTATTTGGCAGTCCCCGACCAGCAAAATCAAGTGCTTGATCGCAAAAAAAACTGCCCTCGTAGGACGGATCGCCTTCGGCTTACCTCGTGGTGCTGGGTTCTCAGGTTGGTTTGGGCTCCCTGACCCTTGTTATCTATAAGTGTGTGACTTTTTTTGTATGTGACTTGCATACAGGTATTTATTTTGACTGATATGAAAACCTATTGAGATTGGTCCTGAACCAGTCAGTGCCAATCATTCCGGTTGTCCTCGTACAGGTCTGAAAATACAGTTGCTTTGCGTTATTTAACAAAGAAAGGACAACGCAATGGCAACACTGACTTCCCTCAAACTGGCAGCGGTCAAACGTAGTGCAACTCAAACCCCTGTCCAGCATCGCCGACAAAAACTCTGCACCAAAATCGCGGAGCAAATCCACTTGGCCAAGGCACTAAATAGTGGCGAGACCTACGCACCAACACGCCTTAAGACTGTGACCAATGCCGCAGGCGAACGTGTGCAGGTCAATCACGCAAAACGGATGAAGCCCTGGTGGTTTACCGAGGGCGGCAAGCTCTACCTGCAAATTCGTTATGGTGCCAAGCCAATTCAACTGTCGCCCAAAGCCAATGTCATTGACGTTGGTAACACTGACGCACTGGTTGGTGTTTTGGAAGCGGTGCATACGGCAACCTTGGCAGGCGAACTGGACACCCAGATCG
>CAIYNH010000770.1 GCA_903927495.1 uncultured beta proteobacterium | reverse complement strand
GCCAAACGCTGGCATCAGATAAGAAGTGCCACCAGATTTGGCTGTTGGTGCCCCCGTCGCACTACTTGCCACATCTGGCCCCAAAATACCAAACGCCACATCTACGCGTGCCGTGCCATCGGCCATCATGCCCAGAGTAGCGGGGTTTTGTGACATACCTGCATTGCCGTGGTCTATGGCTTGGGAGGCACCGCCCATACCGGTAGAAATTGGACCATAGCCCTCCATCAGCATGCCATTGGTGGCATGAGCCGATCCGGCGGCTAGCAAGGCACAAAGTGGGGTCAGTGCAAAAAGTTTTCTCGAAATTGACATGGTTGTCTCCGGAGGTTGTAATGTTGGGTAGCGCGGGGGTCACTGGGTCAGTGATTGGGTGGGAGAGCGTCTGGTATTGGACTTACCAAAAGGCCAATAAGCGACCTTTGACAACTTTCGATTCGATTCGTGTTAGACCGGTTTTGCCTTTTTTGATGCAGTTTCCACTTCTACCGTCAAACTCCCACTGGTGCTTGGGGCAAGTCATGGTGGTGCCTTGAATGGCCAACTCAGTGATGTCGGTGTTTTGATGTGGGCAACGGCTGTCAAACACCTGGTATGTTTTTTTGTCGCGATAAATGAACAGTCCGCGGCCATCGCATTCGGCACGGGAGACCTCGCCATCTACTATATTTTTAGTAGCTTCAACTGCATGCCAGATGCCAGGTTCAGGCATTTTTTTCGTGATAACTTCAGGGGCAAAGCCCGGGATGTTCATATCCAGAATGATATCCACTGCCCAGGTGATTTTGGTCAAACCCAGAGCCGGGAATGCCATCAGTAAGGCATCCAGAACTTCCATCGGACTGCAGCCTTCACGCAAGGCGCGTCCCAGGTACTGGCGAAAACCACGGTCGGTTTGCGAGTGAACCTTGGTGATGACAGAAATCAGGTTTCTGGTTTTGGGGTCCAGATGCTTGCCCGTCTCTTTGAGAAAAGCGAAGTAATGGCTGACCGTTTCAGGCCTTGTTTTTATCAAATAATTGAGTGCGTCACTCATGGTGTTGAAATCCTTTCGCCAATTAACGTTTGTTATGCAATACCAAAACCGGGTGTTCTGATAGGCCCATAATTTTTTGTGCGACACCTCCCACCATTGCTCGTCCAATGTGACTGTCACCGTGGCTGCCGATGACGATCAGGTCAGATTGACTGGCCGCTCTTGCACTCAAAATTTCAGAGAAGGCTTTGCCCACTTTGACCTCACCGAGAACCTCGATGCCGCTCAACTTCATCAGTCGTAACATCTCGGCAACAAAGGCTGTAGCCGATGGACGCAGGCTTTCTGCGGAAATCACGGTGATCAAATGCAGCGGAAGTGCACACTGGGCAGCAACAGCAATAGCCGTGGCAACAATTTGTCGCCCCTGTTCAGTGGGCTCAGCAGCCACCAGCACACGCTGACTCCACATATGCGCCTCGCGCGGCACAATCAATACGTGACAAGGGGCGTGCGCCACTACTTTGCTGACCATCTCACCCACCAACAAATTGGCCAAAATGCCGCGTTTTCCTCGTCGCCGAATGATGATCATGTCGCTATTCTGGGCTTTGGCTTCGTCTACG
>CAIYNH010000769.1 GCA_903927495.1 uncultured beta proteobacterium | reverse complement strand
CTTGAATCCCGCTTGCTCAATTGCATGGAAACCCTGCAGGGATTCGATGCAGCTGAGATTGCAAGAACCCCCTTTGGCAAAGGTGAACAAAACAACGTAACGGCAATCGCGACCTGGATTTCAGGTGAATCCAGGGGGATGAAGTTTAATTTGCCGCAAGATCATGCGGCAGAGAGGACGATGTTTGAAGTTGGGAAGCGGCTGTTTTTTGCACGTGGCGGTACCCATGATTTTTCGTGTGCATCTTGCCACGGTGAAAACGATAAACGCATTCGATTGCAAGACTTGCCTAACCTGACAAAAAATCCAGGCGCAGGTGCAGGCTTTGGTGCATGGCCTGCCTACCGTGTCTCCAATGGGCAAATGTGGGGCATGCAGTTACGCCTGAATGACTGCTACCGTCAACAGCGTTTTCCATACCCTTTGTTTGGCAGTGATGCCACCATTGCTTTGGGCGTGTATTTGGGAGTCAATGGCAAGGGTGGTGAGTCCATCGCACCGGCCATCAAGCGTTAAGGAATTTTGAGAATGAAAAAAATGAAACCTTATTTAGGCGCGTTGACTGCACTGCTCGTCGTGGGCTGCACATCATTCCCATCTGCCCCCGAACTTGACAGACTCAGCGCTGACATCATGCGTATGTCTTTTCGCAATGATGGCTTGGTCAAAGTCGACCGGTTAACCCAAGATGAAACCAACCGGGTCTGTAGCGCGGCCGATGTGGCTGGGAAACCACTGGATGAGGTGGCGGCGAGTGCCATTCAAACAATCAACTTCAATACCATCAAATGGCCATCGGATGGCAATTTTGTTGGCGATTGGAAAGAAGGCGAAAAGATCGCTCAAAGCGGTCGTGGTTTGACCTGGACCGATGAACCAGGTCAGGCCAATGGTGGCAATTGCTACAACTGCCACCAAATTGCCAAAGATGAAATTTCCTTTGGGACGATTGGCCCCAGCCTTTACAACTACGGCAAGCTGCGTGGCATCGTCGATGATCCAGACGGTCCTGCTGCCAAAGCCATCATTACCTACACCTGGGGGAAAATTTGGAATGCCAAGGCTTACAACGCCTGCTCCAATATGCCTCGCGCAGGACATATGGGAATTCTGACGGAAGCTCAGGTGCGCCACGTTGTGGCACTGCTGGTGGATCCGAAATCCCCTGTCAATCAATAAACCCCAACAGACTCTTAAGAACCCGGCTTGACCGGGTTTTTTACGAGACTTATGTGACGAAAAGACCATGAATTTATCAAAACGTGAATTTTTCCAGGTGCTGGGAGCAGGCACCATGGCTGGTATGGGTTTGGGAACCTTTGCTGATGCCGATGCGGCGACGGCTGCCAACGGCTTGTACGAAATACCAAGATTCGGCAACGTCTCGATTCTTCACATGACAGATTGTCACGCACAGTTAAAACCAATCTACTTCCGCGAACCAAGCATCAACATTGGCGTGGGTGCTATGAGTGGCAAACTGCCGCATTTGGTAGGCGAGCATTTACTGAAGGTCTCCAAGGTGCGCGCTGGCACGGCTGAAGCCCACGCACTGAGCTATCTGGGCTATGAGAAGGCCGCCAAACGCTATGGCAAAGTAGGTGGTTTTGCGCACTTGGCTACGTTGGTCAAGCGCATGAAAGCCAGCCGTCCAGGTGCGCTGCTGCTGGACGGTGGTGATACCTGGCAGGGTTCTGGGACCGCCTTGTGGACCAACGGGCAAGACATGGTCGATGCTTGCAAACTGTTGGGCGTGGATGTGATGACAGGCCATTGGGAGTTCACGCTGGGAATGGATCGGGTGAAAGAAATCCTCGAAAAGGACTTCAAGGGAAAAGTGGATTTTGTTGCGCAAAATATCAAAACCAACGACTTTGGCGACCCGGTCTTCACACCTTATGTGATCCGAGAAATCAATGGTGTACCTTGTGCCATCATTGGACAGGCATTTCCCTACACCCCGATTGCCAACCCTCGCTACATGGTGGCCGACTGGGCCTTTGGCATTCAGGAAGACAACTTGCAGAAGATGGTCGACGAAGCCCGCGGCAAAGGTGCACAGGTCGTGGTCGTCCTGAGCCACAACGGCATGGATGTGGATTTGAAAATGGCCAGTCGTGTGAGTGGTATTGATGCCATCATGGGCGGGCATACGCACGACGGGATGCCGGTGGCCAGCATTATCAGCAATCCGGGCGGTAAAACCATCGTCACCAACGCAGGTTCAAACGGCAAGTTTCTTGCCGTTCTGGACTTCGATGTGAAAGACAAAAAAGTCAGCGATTTCCGTTACAAATTACTGCCAGTATTCGCGAACATGTTGCCAGCTGATCAGGAGATGGACGCACTGATCACCAAAATCCGTAGCCCTTATGAGGGAAAACTTGCTGAAAAACTCGGAATAACTGAAGGCACTTTGTACCGTCGTGGCAACTTCAACGGCACCGGCGACCAATTGCTGCTGGACGCACTGATGGAAGTGCGGGGTGCCGAGATCGCTTTTTCACCCGGTTTCCGCTGGGGCACTACGCTGTTGCCTGGCCAGACCATTACCCGCGAATGGCTGATGGATATGACGGCAACAACCTACTCGTATGCAACGGTCACAGAGATGACAGGCGCAACCATCAAAACTATTCTGGAAGACGTTGCGGACAACCTGTTCAATCCCGACCCGTATTACCAGCAGGGCGGGGACATGGTCCGGGTCGGAGGTCTGCAATACAGTTGCAACCCGCTTGGCATTATGGGCACGCGCATTGGTGAACTACGTTTAGGAGGAAAATTAATCGAAGCCGATAAGAAATACAAAGTCGCGGGCTGGGCTCCGGTGGCAGAAGAAGCTAAAACTGCAGGCAACCCGATGGTCTGGAATGTGGCCGAGACCTGGCTCAAAGACCGTGGCGGTAAAGTCAGTACCCGCAAGCTCAACACCCCAAAAATCGTTGGAGCGCTCCCTAATCTTGGTTACTCAGAATAAGCCTTGTCATAAATTTCAGTGAAAAGTGCCGAACTCAGCGATTACTCGCCGCAACACAGGAAACATGAGTTTTTCACTGCACACTCAAGACGCTCACTTTACCGGTTACGATGATCTCAGCTATCGTCTCCATGACCACCTTTTCCTTGCCCTTGAAGCCATGCTCAGTGTTTGCCTCGCATGCCGCGCCACTGAATCCACCGCCACCTGATACCTGAACAAGGGGAACTTTGTACTTCTCTGCTATTTTGACTGCTCCAGCAAAAGTAGTGAGACTACAAGGGTCGTCTTTATGATGGATAAAAAATTGTGGAATTTGAGCTCTGGCGTATTCAAACTCACCGAGTTCCCGGTACGAATTCTTGGCAAAGGGTTCAGTAATAGTGGCAGTATGAATTGCACCCGAATAGAAAGCTCGACCATAAATAGGCATAAACGATGAAGAAATGGTCCCCATGCTTGTCCCAACCAGCCAGACTTCTCGAAGTGAAGGCCATTTACGTTTCACTTCATCAATCAGTTTATTGACATCTTCTTGACGTTCTTTTGAGGCTTGATACCCGCTTGAACAAGTGCTGCCACTGTCACTTTGACAATCAACGATCAAGGTTGCAATAGCACCATTGGCCAAAAACCGTCTTGCTCTGATTAAAAAATTCCCTGTAAGTTTGGAACTTTGCATCACGCCGTTCTCAACCACGGCACGAACTACCGATGGCGATCCAGGCAGAAGAACGGCGAGCCTGATTGGGCTCTGGGTTCCACTTTTGACCGATAAAACCCCTTCTTGCCGTCGGTTTGCATCTAGGCGAACCGAGACCAATTCCTCGCTGAGTCCTTCGGCATGCACTGGAATAACCTGTGAAAAAGCTTGTGGTGCATTGAGCAAACCCAATGAGATAAGCAGCCATGAGGAAATCGATAATTTTGACATTTGCAATAAGAAACGAGTGTTGGGTATGCCGTTCCCGAACGGATTGCAACAGTGTGGGTTGAAAACTTTACTGGAGTCAGTCCACCTGGCTCCTGCTCCGACTGTAAATGAAAATCGGCATAGGGGTTGCACTGTGGGGTTAGGGCTTGCAAACTCAGATGTAGTGCTTGGAGGCACGCCTGCGCCCTGGCAAGGCTTTTTGAATAATGACACCACGCACCGCTGCCAGTTCCGTAATTTGAACATCCGCAAAAGCCTGATTCAACGGGTGCAAGATCCAACCGGTAGAGGTTTGCAATAACTGCCTGAAGGTCCATTCATCCTGATACCAGGCCAGCACATAAGAGCCATCTTTGGCCAGTCCATCAGGCTCGATGATGATGATTTCACCCTCGTTGAACTCTGGCACCATGCTGTGACCCAACACCATCAGTGCAAAGGACTCACCACCAGCGCAATCTGGCAAGGTAGCATCAAATGCCGGTTGGGTGGCCTGCACATATGTCTCAGTGGCGTTGTTGGTAGCGGATGTTTCAAAGCTCGGTGGGTTCATGGTTTGCGATCTGTCCGTGTTGAACATCAAAGCATCAACGCAAAAATCTGGGACTCTGCCACACCTGCCGCGCGCAATTCTTCATGCAGAGTACGAATGAAGTCGCTCGGACCAGCCAGGTAGTAGTCGCAATCAATGTCAAACAAATCAGCACGCATGGATCGGGCAATTTGCCAGGCACCCAGCGCAGCATCGGCATGGGTGACCAGTTCGTATTCAAATTGATCCAATGCCTCCGACCAAGCGCGGCATTGGTTGCTGAAAAAATGACCATCAGATCGAGTTGCGAGCCAAAACAGTGACAGTGAAGGCGATGAATCCAGCGACAGCGCATGCTCTATCAAACTCTTGATTGGCCCAAAACCACCGTCGCAGGCGGCAAAGACCAACGGCCGATGTCCATCAGCCAGCACGAAGTCGCCCGTCGGACCTACCACCGTCACCGTGGCCCCAGGCTTGATTCCACCTGAAAACACTTCGCAGGCAAAGCCGTCGTTATCGTCCCGGGTCACAATAAACAGCAGATTCCGGTCATCGCAAGGGCAACTTGCAAGCGAATATGTGGCGTGCACATCGTTTTGCCCCATCACCGTGCAACCCAACTGAACCGATTGACCTGCCAGAAAGCGCAGTCGATGGGTGCGTGGAGTTTGCAGATGCAACAGACGGGTATTGGGGGCCAACTCGGTCAAGGCACGCACTTGAGTGGAGGCCTGTTGCTCGGGAATGTCTTGCGGGCCACTGGCCTCGAGCAACTCCAGCGTGAGTTCGCTACTGGCCGCAGTGTGGCAACACATCAAGGTATAGCCCTGGGCTTTTTCAGTCTCGGACAGAGCATAGTCAAAGTGCTGGGTTTTGACGACCTCACCCGAAATCACCCGAACTTTGCACATGCCGCAACTGCCATTGCCGCAGCCGTAATTAAGTTTGAGCCCAGAGTGCAAGCCTGCTTGGAGCAGATTTGCATGCCCCTCTACTGCAAATTCATGCCCACTTGGGCGCACCTTG
>CAIYNH010000768.1 GCA_903927495.1 uncultured beta proteobacterium | reverse complement strand
TTGCGGCTGAATCAGGGTGATGGCGGGTTGGTGCCCGTCTTCGGCCTGGCCGCTGACAATGCCCATGGGTTTGTTCAGCAAAATCGTGACCTGGTTGGCCTGCTGGCCTTGGGCCTGTTTGTCGATGCTGATGCGCACGTTGGGGCCCACCTGCATGCCCATCTGCGCCACCACGCCATCGACCTTGACCCAGCCGCGCCCGATCCAGTCGTCGGCCTCACGCCGGGACGCCATGCCCAGTTCGGCCATGCGCTTGTTCAGCCGCACCGTGCCATTGGCTCCCGTAGCCGCCGTATTGGCCTGCCCAGCAGGAATGGCATCCCGCCCCGGCGGCGGCGCCGCGCGGCGGAAAGTGGGTGGTGCTTTGGGTTCCATCAAATGCTATAGGTTTTGTAGCTGCAGACTCGCATTTTACGGGGGCGGTGCGCTGATCAAGACGTCGTTCTCGTGGCCCACGCCGTCGAGCATAAACAGGAGGCTGCCAATTTTGCGGTACCCGCGTCGGGCGTAAAAGGCGCAGGCGTGCCGGTTATGCACATTGACGCTCAGCCAAAGCCTGCTATCGGAACGCTGCCGCGCCAGCGCTTGGGCTTGCCCGAGCAAGGCAGTGCCGATACCCTTCCCGCCGGAATGCGCTTGCACGTACAAAGTCGCCAGTTCCACGCAGGCGTCTGGGCTGTCCGGGCACGGGGCATCCAGTTCGACGACGACAAACCCCAGCAAGGCATCCTCTTGCTCGGCCACCAGAACCACCTTGGCAGGATGCTGCAATAGCGCCGTGTATTTGTCAGCCGTCAGCTCGCCCAAAACGTAATCAGCGATTGGGGATGAAACCCCCTGTGTCGCATAGGTATGCAGCCACACTTGCGTTGCCAACACGGCCAAGCGCTTGGCATCAGCAGCATCTGCCGTTCGTACAAGATAGTCCAATTGCATACCCGAATTTTCGCTGATGCATGAAGACAGCGTGCCAGTGAAATCTGCGCAAGCCAACAACGCCACGCGCGGGATGCGGGGTTTGGGGTTGCGCCGATTTCTGGGCCTTTGACAGTATGAGGCGCAGCCCCAAACCCCGCACCCCGCCAGCCAAGGCCGGTGTCAGGGTTGTGCCAGTGCGCGTTTGCGCGAAGTGCGGGCGGGGCGGTTGGTCAAGACCTGCGTCTCTTGTGCAAACGCCAGCATGCTCGCTAAAGCCTTGTTAACAGCTTCGGATGTTGGGAAAGCCTTTTGAATCTCGGGCTGCAATACGACAACGTTGCTGCCTTGCGTGAATTGCTTGAAGTATTTGCCTCTGACGCCTTTGCCCAGTTGGTCACGTGTGAGCTCGGGGATGTCTAGGTCAGCCGTTTTTGTAGATGTCTTTTTCATTTTTCGTTGCCCTTCTGGCGCTGATGATTCGAATACCTGTGCGGCGCTCTGTGTGGATGACGATCAGCAACCGTGATCTATTGGAGATTCCATAGGTGCGGCTGCGGTCTTCCACTTCAGCATGATCGGTGTCGGCAAACGTCAATGCCAACGCATCCCCAAAAACGCTGATGGCCTCCTCGAACGATACGCCATGCTTCAAGAGGTTGCTACGCGCCTTTTGATCGTCCCATTCAAATCTGAACATCTCAAGTGTCCTGACGGATTAAGGTATCACTATTTCCACCCTGTCGCTGTGACTACGATTGTCCG